>NZ_JARDAL010000024.1:0-57785 GCF_048957595.1 Acinetobacter sp. AS5
AAAACAAGCATTTCCCATGCTTATTGGGGAGTAGATTATCACTTATAGGCGTGGTCTAAAATCCTAGAACCACATCACTTTGCCGTTCAAAAACATGGGACTGCAATGATGGGGAAGTTTTTTGGTCCTATTACCCTGTTATGGTTCCTATCTATTGGTGCCATTGGCATTATAAGTATTATTCAAAGTCCATTTGTTCTTGCATTATTCAGCCCACACTGGGCTTTTTTATTCGTTATTAACAATCCTCTTATTTCATTTTTTGTAATGGGAGCTGTGGTTTTAACAGTAACAGGTGGTGAAGCCTTATATGCGGATATGGGACATTTTGGTATTTTACCGATCAAGTTAGGCTGGTTTTTAATTGTACTGCCATGTCTGATGCTGAATTATGCTGGACAAGGAGCGTTACTGTTAAGAGATCCTTCGGCTATCACCAATCCTTTTTACCTGCTTCTGCCTTCAGCCCTTCTATATCCTATGATTATTCTGGCTACTGCAGCTGCAGTGATTGCCTCACAGGCTTTAATCAGTGGGGTATTCTCTATGGCTAAACAGGCAATACAGTTGGGATATCTACCTAGGCTTACAGTTTTACATACCTCCGCTTCGGAAATTGGACAAATTTATATTCCATTACTGAACTGGCTCCTGTTTATCTCTATCACCATCTTGATCTTAATATTTGAAAGTAGCAGCAAGTTGGCAGGTGCTTATGGTCTGGCCGTCACTGTGACCATGTTCTGTGACACACTGTTAGTAGCTTTTCTGGCTTATAGTTACTGGAAATGGAAAACATGGAAAGTCTTACTGTTCATTATTCCATTCGCCTTTATTGATCTGGTTTTGCTGAGTTCAAACCTATTAAAAGTCCTGATTGGAGGCTGGGTACCAGTCGTTATTGCGGTTATTGTTTTTACCCTCATGATGACCTGGAAAAAAGGCAGAGAGATTCTTCAGGACAAACTGCAGAAGGACACGCTTCCACTGAATGTGTTTCTTGAGCACCTTGAACAGACAGGTCAGAAAGTGAGTGGAAATGCTGTATTTTTAACTGGAACGCCTCAAGTCGTACCCCATGCGCTTTTACATAATCTAAAGCATAATAAAGTTCTGCATGAACGTAATTTTTTGGTGACAATCAAGACTTCTGAAATCCCGTATGTTGATGAAGCTAAGCGAATCGTTACTGAAGTACTAGAGAATGGTTTTTTCAGAATAACGATCCATTATGGATTTAAAGAAGAGCCTAATGTGCCTCATTCATTGAAACAAGCTTTTTCAGTACTGGATCTTGAGTATGACTTAATGAATATCAGCTTCTTTGTTTCTAGAGAAAGATTAATTCCAAGTCTGTCCAGCAAGATGTCTACATGGCGTGAAAAGTTATTTGTCGCAATGCAAAAAAATACCAGCCCTGTCAGTGATTTTTATAAAATCCCTTCTAACCGGGTGGTAGAGCTAGGTAGTCAGATTGAAATTTAAGAATTTCTAAAATGAATAGGCACCTTTAAATAAGGGTGCCTATCTGATCAGAATAAATCTTTTACTTTAATTTTCCAATAGTTGACCAATCTCTAAAGCTGAATAACCACGTTCTTTAAAGATCAAAATAATTGCTTTTTTATAATCTTCAGAAGTAGAGGTCTTATATTTTGTTATAAGTTGAATTTCAGAATTAAGCTGAAGGTCATTTTTTATCGTCAACACTTCCGTAGAGACTTTATTAAAAATCTTGAAATTAAACATACAGGCGCTCTTTATCAATATTATAGCGGCCCGACTACAACAAATACCTGCCTTAGCTCAGCTAGACACCCTTGGCTGCAAGGATTACAAATTAGACAAGATTCTGCAAGTTTTGCTCCATTGAAAGTATGAATATTCAACTAAAGAAGGTTCCATTTAACATAATGGGCATTATACGAAATGCCTTTTTAAATAGTTCTATTTATCAAACACTTAATTCAATAAAACCAAAACCAAAAAGATCAAAAAACACACGCTTTAACAACTCGTGTGTTTTTTGATCAACTTTGTCATATTTTGCCACTAATTTTGACCAAAAATTACGCTTTTCAGCTTGAGTGATACAATTTTGTGATACATTATTGTATATACAAATTTGAATGTTTTTTATGGAACAGTATTTCGAATGGGATGAGGCAAAGAATCGAAAAAATCAAAAAAAACACGATGTCTCTTTCGAAACGGCAAGCCTTGTTTTTGAAGATCCATTGAGGATCTCAATCCAAGACAGACATACCGATGGCGAAGAACGTTGGCAAACCATTGGAAAAGTAAAAGGCGTACTAATGCTCTTAGTAGCTCATACCATCTTTGATGAAGATGACTGTGAAATCATACGAATCATTAGTGCAAGACAGGTAACCAAAACGGAGCGAGATAAATATGAGCATGGTTAGATACTCACGCAAAGAGCTGAATGAAAAATTCAGCGACAAGCAAGATGCTGAAATTGAACGCTTGCTTGCTAAAGGTACAGTTCCTGATGATCAGCTAGATCTATCAGATATTCCTGAAATTACTGATTGGAGTAATGCTGTACGCCATAATCAATTTTATCGCCCAGTGAAGCAACAAACTTCAATTCGGTTAGATGCTGATGTACTTGCTTGGTTCAAAGCACAAGGTAAAGGTTATCAAACACGAATGAATGAAATTTTGCGGGATGCCATGCTAAAAGAATTAAAAAATCATCAATAAAAAAGGGAGCCTAAGCTTCCTTTTTTGACTTCGCATAACGTGTATTATGTTAGTTTGAGGTAAATTAAATTATTCAGCTCTAATTACTAATTCTATTTTTCTTTATTACGATTGTATCTACTAGTAGGACATAGAATACTATTTTCTTTAGTGTGAACAACATTAATTAGCTTAGCTAGTTCGTCTGCTTTTTTTTCAAAAGTTTCTTTCCTGTCGAATTTTTGTCTTAATGTTAATGGAAATAGTCCCATTTTTATTAACCGTATTTCATTCTCTAAAGACCCCCAACTTGAGGAAACACTCCACGGATCATTAATATCAATAAATATTTTTTTTCCTTCAATATCATCAATTGCATACAGTTCATGACCATATTTTTCTGAATACTCTTCCTGTAGACGATCAAAGTACTGTTTATCACTATTCATTTCTTATTCCCCAATGCTAAGAATTTCATAAGTAACTAAAGATTACACCAGTAGTTTGAGTTATATAAAGAGAATCATTTTAGGATCTTGTTAATTATTTAAAACTTCATACTCGTTATTCTGTATAATATTATTAAAAATTAGAAACTTAGAGGTTAACTTGATTTCAAAGAAGCAAAATGATCTAGCCAATTTAGAATTACAAGCAGCTGTAAATACTTTATACAGTGACAGTAAATTTCTAATGACAATAAATTTTATCATTAGTGTATGTATGCCATTTACTCTTGGATTAATTGGTATTGTTAAGGATTATTCTATATTCATTTACTTAGCTATTTTTTGTAGCCTCAGTAGTATAGCTTTATCATGTTGGATAAAAAATATAAGAAGCTCAGCAGTACAGATGCAAGAACTATATGATCGCTCTATCTTTAACTTAAAGTGGAACAAACTTTATTTAGGAGAAAAACCCAACAACCGTCAAGTAACGTTATTATCTGAAAAATATAAGAAAAAGTATGGAGATTTTTCAGAATTTTTAAATTGGTATACATCCCCCGCAGCTACTTATCAATACCCTATGGCAATTATCCTATGCCAAAGCCAAAATTTATCTTGGGACATTCCCAACAGAGAAAGATATTACAAGACCGTATTAGCTTTTATTGTTTTACTGATTTTCGTATTTTTTGCGGTAAGTATCTATTATTTTGAAAATATTTCATTATTTATCAAAACACTAAGTGCCTCTATACCTATAGTAATATTTCTATTCTTTCTAGTCCTAGAACATAAAGAAACTGTTAAAGAAGGAAATCGTTTGAATAGTGAAATAGAAGATGCCTTAAACCAACTATCAAATAATAGTGCTACTGATCAAGATGTTATATCTCTTGCTGAAGAGGTACAAAATGCGGTTTATTCATATCGTAAATCTGCTAGACCTATTCCAAATAAATTACATAAATACTTTAAAAATCAAAATGAAACCTTATCTATAAGGAATATTCAAAGATACATAGACAACTATCTTTAATTAACTTTATTGAGATTTATATGGCAACAACAGTTATAAGTGCTTTTAATGACTTCCAGAAAAATATTGTAAATTTAGATTCAGCTACATCATCAAAGGCTCGAAATAGTCGAAATTGGTTATTAGATCAAATTTCAAACTTTCCAGAAAATAATGATAACTTTCCTAACTTATATCCAGAAATCGATATCGGCTTTGGTTCTTTTGCTCGAAAGACTAAAACTAGACCATTAGATGATATTGATCTAATGGTTGGTATCAAAGCCGATGGATGTACATATTATGAAAGATCTTGGGACGATATTGAGTTGAAATTTCCAGAAAACTACTCTGGAAAGTTAAAAAAATATGCGAAAACTCTTGATAGTTCAAGCTTAAGTTCAACACGTATTACCAATGCATTTAAATCAGAATTAAGTAAGGTCAGTCAATATTCATCAGCTGAAATCAAAAGGGATGGAGAAGCAGCAACTCTGAAGTTGAAAAGCTATACATGGAATTTCGATATTGTTCCTTGCTTTTTGACATCACCAGATAGCGATGGAAACTCTTATTATTTAATCCCAAATAGATCTGGAAGTTGGAAAAAAACGAATCCTAAGACTGATAGAGATAGATTATCAGCCGTCAATCAAAATCAATCTGGTAATGTTTTAAATGTAATTCGCATATTGAAGTACTGGAAACAAGAAAAAAGAGTGAACATCGGATCTTATTTATTAGAAGCTATGATCCTGTACTACTATGAAAGTAAACCGAATAATACATGTTCAGAGTATGTTGATTTGGAATTAGAGAACGTTTTTAACTACTTAGCGAATAGTATTATCAATACTGTGGCTGATCCTAAAAATATTCAAAGTAACATCAATGATATAGACTATTATAGTAGATACTCATTGAGCGAGAAATTTAAAACATTCGCCCAACTTTCAAGAGATGCTAGACAACTTGAAAATGAAGGAAAAGATAAAGAATCAATAAATACTTGGAAAAAAGTTTTTGGGTATAACTTCCCTGACTACGGTTAGGATTAATAACATGTCAACTAAAAAATCCTGACAGTGCGTTAGGACTTTTTTTATTTGTATTTAACATAAAATTTCTTATGCGAAATCACATATGTAAGCCCAAAGTAGAAATGTCCGGTTTCTCCAAAGTAAAAATGTCCGCTTTTAGAATATGCACTTTTGCAATTTCCTTAGCGGACGGTTTGATATGTTGGTGTCTATGTCGGATAAAGAACTTAAACGATTGTCGGTCTTGCAGGAAATCTGTGATCAACGCATAACCCTGTCCCAAGCTGCTCAGCTACTTCATATTTCAGAGCGTCAGATCAGGCGTTTATTGCAAAAATACAAAGCTCAAGGCCCAGCTGCATTAGCCCATGCCGGTCGTGGTCAAATCAGCAATTCCAGGCTTCCTGAAGAGCTCAGACTCAAGTGCCTCAATATTGTTTCTGATCAACTTCATGGTTTCGGACCCACTTTAGCGCATGAAAAGCTCACCACCGTTCATGGCTTTGATATTTCAGTGGAAACACTGCGTTCCTGGATGATTGCAGCCGATTTATGGATTTCTCGCGCCAAGCGTCTGAAACGCCCGTATCAGCCTCGTTATAACCGGGACTGTTATGGTGAACTGATCCAAATCGATGGCTCACACCATGACTGGTTTGAAGGTCGAGCCCCTAAATGCTGTCTGCTGGTATTTATCGATGATGCCACAGGCAAATTACAGCATTTACGCTTCTGTGAGTCGGAATCAACCTTTGACTATATGATTTCAACACGTTTGTATGTTGAGCAGCATGGTAAGCCTTTAGCCTTCTACAGCGATAAACATTCAGTCTTCAGGGTGAATCAAAGCAGTAAGAAAGACACCAAGATTACCCAGTTTGGGCGCGTACTCAGCACCCTGAATATCGATATTATCTTCGCTAATTCACCACAGGCCAAAGGCCGTGTAGAACGAGCCAATAGAACGCTTCAGGACCGTCTGATCAAAGAAATGCGTCTGGAAGGCATCAGTTCGATTGCCGAAGCCAATGCCTGGCTACCCTGCTTCATTGAGCAGTTCAATCAGAAGTTTGCCAAGATGGCCTTTAATCCCAAGAACTTACACCGGACTGTCACTGAAACAGCCGAAGAATTAGATGATATTTTTACCTGGCGTGAACCCCGCAGAATCACGAATAGCCTGACGATCACTTATGATAAATGCGTATATCTCCTGGAAAACACGGAAGAAAACCAAAGATTGATTGGCAAGTATCTTGAGTTTCTGGAATACCCGGATAGTACAGTCGCGATTGAATATCAGGGAAGAAAAATCAATTACAGCATCTTCGATAAATTAAGTCAGCTCAACCAGCGAGAGATTGTTGAAAATAAACGTTTGGGTTCTGTATTAGCCCATATTCAACAGCAGCATGAAGAACTAGAACAACAAAATAAACGCAATCGTTCTCAAAAGATGCCAAGCAGACGTGCACAGAAAACAGTAATCAAAGAACGAAATCTGAACCCTGTGCTTGACTTGGAAATGTCTGTATAGGACATTTCTACTTAGGAATAACACACATATGTTAAAACCCATTTAAAGTGTCTATATTCTCACCAATAAAAATGTCTAGTTTATGATGGTTTTCACCATCATGGACTGGATATAAATATAGATGCTGATCAATATGTCTGATAAAGAAATTCAACGTCTTGCAGTTCTGCAAGACGTTCGAGATCATCGTATTACTCAAGGCCGTGCTGCTGAAATCCTGAATCTTTCCACCCGTCAAATAACCCGATTATTGCAGAAGCTCAATCAAGACGGTGTTTCAGGTCTGGCGCATGCCAGTCGTGGTCAACCGGGCCATCACCGCCATGACGATTTATTAAAATCGCAATGTCTTTCCATTACTTCTGAACATCTGCTTGGATTTGGACCCACCTTGGCGCATGAAAAGCTCAGCAGCATATTTGACCTGAATATCCCGGTAGAAACGGTTCGGCGCTGGATGACGGCCAATGACCTGTGGATTCCTCGATCCAAGCGCCTGAAGCGTCCATACCAGCCCCGCTGATTTATGGGGCCATATCAAAATTTAGATATATAAAAAATAAAAAGGGAAGTTCTTATTTCCCTTTTTATGAGTCTTATATGTGTGACCAATAATTCTATCATCATAATTTTTATTCAATTTTTTTAGACTTCTAAAATTTTTCCAGATAATACAATTATAGAAATCTCTAGCTGTTCATCGAATTTATATTGTTTTTTTAATAGCTTAAGAAGTACTATTTGATTTTGTCACAAAATCAAAGGGGCTTGTATGAATTCGAATACAAAAGGTGGTTATAGGGAAGGTTCAGGAAGAAAGGCAATTTATAATGAACCAACTAAGACTATGCGTGTACCAGAATCGCGTATTGTAGAGATTAAAAATTTTTTAGCGGGCAATAAAAAGCCTACTTTCAATGATGTGGCTTCTATTACCTTAATTAATCCTACAACATTTAAACGTATTCCTTTGGCTTCTGAAAAAGTGGCTGCTGGTTTCCCCTCTCCCGCACAGGATTATATTGATAAAACTTTAGATATGAATGAACACCTTGTGAAAAATGAAGCGGCAACATTTGTTGTCAAAGTTGCTTCTCTTTCCATGCGTGACGCAGGCATTGAAATTGATGATGAGCTTCTAGTGGATCGTAGTCTTGAAGCTAAACACGAAGATATTGTTATTGCCTTAATTGACAATGAGTTCACCGTTAAGCGATTAATAGTTGAAGGTGAAAAGTGTTGGCTTAAAGCTGAAAATCCAGAGTATGACGACATTCACCTTAATGATTGCCAAGAATTATTAATATGGGGTGTAGTGACCTTTGTCATTAAGCCATTTAGGAAACATAAATAATCTAATCCTATTGGTCTAATCTACATGGAAAATCTAAATAAGATCTTTGCTTTGGTAGACATTAATAATTGTTATGTAAGTTGTGAACGTGTCTTTAATCCAAGCCTGAATAATAAGCCAGTAATCGTATTGTCTAATAATGACGGTTGTGCCGTGGCTCGTTCACAAGAAGCTAAAGACTTAGGCATAAAGATGGGTGTACCTTTTTTTCAACTCAAGGATCTTGTAGAGCAGCACAACATCACAGTCCTTTCGAGTAATTATGCTCTATATGCGGAAATGTCCCGTAGATTTATAAAAGTCCTAGCTGAATTTGTTACACCTCAAGAACAAGAAATTTATTCGATTGATGAATGCTTTTTAGATCTAACTGCTTATGCTTCAAATTATGATCTAACTGCTTATGCTCATTTAATTCTGGATCGGCTCACACGTTGGCTAGGTTTGCCGGCCTGTATTGGAATTGGTCGGACTAAAACAGAAGCAAAAATGGCTAATCATATCGCTAAAAAGAATAGTTATTTAAAAGGTGTATGTAACCTTGTTTCAATGGACTATTGTTCGATTGAGAGCTTATATCAGTCTATAGAAGTTAGTGAAGTATGGGGTATTGGTAGAAATCATACTAAAAAGCTGAATAGCCTAAGCATTAATACTGTTCTCGATTTTGTCTGTGCTTCCCCCTTAATGATTAGAGATCAATTCTCTGTAGTCATGCACAGAACATTATTAGAATTACAGGGAATTTCTTGCATTGAAATTGAACAAAGTCCTAAAGCAAAAAAACAAATAATAGCAAGCCGTTCCTTTGGCCAGAAAGTTTATAGCTGTGAGGATCTTAAAGAATCGATTACGCTTTATGTTCAGGATGCCGTAAGCCGTTTAAGAAGTGAAAATTTACTATGTGGATGTATTATTAGTTTTGTTCAATCTAATCCATTTGATACTTCTGAGCCTTTTTATAATAAATCTTTGTCTTATGCTTTACCCGATCCATCAGACAATAGTTTATTACTTTCTAAAATTGCTACCTCAATGGTTGATCAGCTATACCAGAAGAATATTGGATTTAAAAAATGTGGAGTTATCCTCACTTGTCTTGAACCTAAAGCTACTCATATTTATGACCTATTCACGGACATGAACAAGATAGAATCAAGTAATAAACTTATGGATTCACTCGATGATATACAGAATAAATTTGGTAAGAGAAAAATAGGATTAGGTGCCAGTATGCTACCTGATAGAAATTGGAATATGTCACGTAATAAGCTGTCTCCCAATTACTTTAAATGGGATCAACTTATGAGTGTTAAATAATTAGTCATGACTAAGATAATTTTTTTGCATGTGACTTGCCACCTGGCTAAAAGGAATAACAGGAATTGAAATTAAAATATGCAGCGTTTATAGCTCTTTTAATAGTAGTGTCTGTTATGGCCTTTAAACAGGTTTATAACCCTTACTTTGATCAAGATAAAGAAGTAAAGACGTTTAGCTTTAATGGAAAAAAATTAACGGCTCTATACCTCTATAGGGAACGTGATCAAGAAATAGGTTTTAAAGAAAATCCTTCATTAAAGCCTTTAGTCTTTACATGGAAAAAGCCGATTTATACCTGTTTTAATATGGTCAATGTACCTTATGACTTAGAGATATTTTTCTTTAATGCAGATACAAGAATTATTGGGTCGGCTGTAATGGAAAAATTTTCCAAAAAACAATATTGCCCAAAAGAAAATATTTTATATGCGCTAGAAGTAGTAAAAAATAAATAGCCATTTTTATAATGTATAAAAGTTTTTTTATTATTAAGGATTCAAATGAGCAATAATAATTTTCAACAGCTATTGTTAGATATGAGAAATTTTTTACAACCTATTGCAGATAAATTTGAAGAAATACAAAAGAATCCTGAAACATCGAAATTTATTCAGAATGTTGATTACTTAGTTAAAAGCCATGAAAGAACATCTCCTTTCATGAAAAAATTATTATCAAAAATGGAAGGAAACTCTAACTTATCAGAAGCACTGGAAACTATTCCTTATAGACAAATTTTTAGACTACTCGCCAATAGTGAGCAAATTGAAAGTGTAAGTATTCTGCACCTTATCAATGATGATCTTTTTCAAATGGGAATATTGGAATGCTTTGATGAGATCCAGATAGGAAATCATTTTAAAAGAAGAAAACAACTGATTGCAGAAGCATTTAAACTTTATGAATTAGAATATTTTTCAGGGTGTCTTTGTCTTATTCACTCACAGTTAGAAGGGATCATTACTGATTACTTAATATTTAAGAATATTATTAGAAAAGAGATAGCTAGCGGTAAAACTAAATTCATCTGCAATTCGGATGGAAAAAATGTAGTTGGACTAGCTAAAAAAATTGAGTTAGCTAAAGATATAAATGAAAATTTTTTAAGATTGGAAAGTTTCCAGTTTGATAATGATCAAAATAAAAAATTTCACAATGAAAGAAATGATCTTCTGCATGGTTCAAATATTGATAACTTCAACGCTGAACGGTGCTTTATTGTCTTTATCTGGATAGATTCAATACTTGGATCAATATATAGAAATGAAGTGATATTAAATTGAATTGATTATATAAAAGGATACACCTAAATATGCTTATCCTTAGTCATGACTAAAAAATAAGGCACATTATTTGTGCCTTATCTTGTTATCTATCTTGTTCTTTCCCCTTGCTCTTTCCCTGTTGAGGATCTGGCTTATTAGATTGAATCTGTGGCTGTGGCGTTGGTTTTTTCACTTCTACCTGTTTCCGTAAATAGTCCACTAGATCAACTGCTAGTTTTCTATCTTGCGGATCTGGTGACTGTGATAGAGCTTTAGTAATTTCCTTGTAATGCGTCAATGCTTCTTTTTCTTGCTGTTTAGCTTTCTGGACACGTTCTGGACTGGCCTTATTTTTACCATATCGCTTAAACGATTTGCCCTGCTCTTTCATTTGTTTAACTGACTGCTTATCACTTCTATTTTTTTGAAGCCTAGCTATACGTTTTGTCGCATTCGCTTCAATCCCTCTGGATCTTAATTTTTCAGCAAAACTTTCTCGCCATTTCTGAAGGTCAGCCTTCCTGATATTTAACCGATCACCTTTTTCAGAAACAGCTTTAACAACAACATGCACATGCGGGTTTTCACTTGGATCTTTTGAAGGGTCATTGGTAAAGGTATGCTGCACCATCATATATTTATGGTCTTTAAAATGTTCCTCTGCAAATTCTTTTGCAGCATCATAAACGCCTTTTTCATCCGTACCTTTCGGCATAGATAACACAATATTAAAAGCCTGCTTATATTTAGATTCTTCATCAGAAATAGGTGTACCTGACATTTGCCAATCTTCAGCAGTATCTTCTATATCATCCTTACCATTAACTTTATTTCCGTCCTGATCAATTCCCTCTAATTGTCCATTCCGTGTGATATATCCCATGTGGGCTTTCACTTTCCCCATAGAATTACCTCCACCAGTAACCTTGACCATTACTTCAGGGGTCTTTTTACTAATTCTATCTAAAGTTGCTTTAACGCTATTTGGAGATGATTTAGGGGCTGATTTAGCTGAATGGCCAGATCCATTTTTAGGCTTAGACAGGTCATTTAAAAAAGTATCTAAACTTTGGGTCTGATTAACACGCCTAACTTTAGATCCATTAAGTAGCTGCTCACCATGAGCAAGCAAGGTGCTTTGCACTTCTCTGGTAGTCTTACTGCTTCCGTTAGCCATTATTCCCATCTCTTTTTATTGCGCTCTAATAGAGTGAAAACATGCCTAACTTGAGCTTTTACTAGCTGATGTACTCGCTCGACAAATTCTCTATCGTAAGATTCATAAATACCCTGATTCATATTCTTAGCCATTTGGTTTAGGTTTCTACCAATCGCCAAAAGCTGACTATTTGATTCGCCAAGTTTAAGAGCTTCTTCCTGGCTAAAGAATATTGAATCTTTTGTGACATTAGCTGTTAAAACCGAAATGATATATTGATTCGGTTTCATGCCGATCTGTGCTGCTTTCTCATTAATGGCTTTCATCAAACTTGGTTTAAGCCTTAATTCTTTGCGTGATGTTTTTTCAAATACATCTATAACGTCTTGCGTTTTTTCTATTTCAGATAACTTTTCCTTGATCATTTTTTTGATCAAGTCGTCTGGATCTACTTCTTCAAACTTAGCTAACTGATAGATTTTTTCGGTTAAGTCCTTTTCCAGATTCAATGAAAAATCTTGTCCTGAATAATTAGGATCATTTTCTTTTTTATAGGCGTTTTCTAAAGCCTTCTGGAAAGGCTCACCTTTCTTGATTCCTTGCTTCTCACACTTAGCTTGCCACCAGTCATAAACAGCATTGCTAACCCTAAATTTTAAAACTTGATCCAAGTTTGATTTCGTCATGATTCCAGTACCTTTATCGAAACTAATATTTTCGATAGCTATTCTGAAAGAATAGTATAACCTTAATTTGTGACACAAATTAAGGTTTTTAACGGCTGCTGCCTATCCTGCCCTAGATTATATCCCTTTATTTTTCCCTCTTTTCTCCTTAGTCATGACTAAGGGTAATCAAGCTAGGTGGTCGGGATAACCCGCCAAAAAAAAACCTTGCATAAGCAAGGTCTTTTTCCATTGGTAGGTTTAGGCTTCTTGTAAATACTCGATTTCAAGGCTGCTGCAATCTACAGATACCTCTGTTCCATCTTCGTATTTGATCCATGCAAAACCCAAAGAAGAAGGCTTTTTATTAAGCATCAGGTTCGCTTGTCGGCCGTCATGAATAACAACTAAAAGCGGTTTTTTGATTTTGTCTGGATCTTCTTCTTTAGCTTCTGGCTGCTCTTTCTGGTTTGATTGATCCATCAGTTTTTTAACTTCAGGTTCTTCAGTCGCTTCAGATTGATCATCCCCATCAAAATTGAAAGATTCATTATCATCAATAATGGCGGTTTGTTCTTGGCTTTCTTGCGCCTGTGGTTCTGATTCTGGATCTGCTTCAGTCGCTTCAGCTTGCTTAGATTCTTTTAACTTTTTAGATAGAGCCTGTACTCTCGATCTGATAATGTCTTGACCATTCTCTAAAGATTCATCTACCCAAGCGTTTACTTCTTCAGGGAATGATTCCCAAAGTTTGCGTAAGTCATACAAAGTCTTTGGAGATTTAAAACCTGCATCATAAGCCTTAGATAAGCACTCTGGCATATCTACTAAAGCTAAGTGAGTTGAAATAAAAACAGGATCTTCATTTAACTTTTTAGCGATTACGTTTTTCTTCTCGCCTTGCTTAATTTTCTTTTGAATGAAAAGTGCAAGCTCAATAGGTGAATGGTTTAGGCGTTCTTTATTCTCCATGACTTGATCATAATCATCATGATCATTATCAACAAAAGCAGGGATAGTTTCCTTGCCAGCCATCACTGAAGCTCTAAAACGTCTAGCTCCATAATTGATGATCCACTTGCCTTGTTCTTTTGGGTGGGGTTTAACACTAATAGGTGTTTTAACTCCACGAGCCTTGATTGATTCGACCATTTTTTGCATCTGATCTTCTGGAAACTCAACACGCGGCTGATCTGGATCTTCAAGAATATCTATAAGTGGAATCTGTTTAGGTGTTCCGTCTGCTACTGGTGCAGGATTACCTAGATCAATACCTTCCAAAGCTGATAAATCTAACATTCCTTAAATCTCCATAAACTTGTTAATGCTTTCAAAAACTGTTTTTAATTCAGCCCATGCGGTAAAACCGCTAGTTTTACCCAATTTATTTGTAGGTATGCCTTGCGCTTGCGCTTCAGCGATTGCAGTCGTTTTTTTAACGAAAGCATAGCTACCATCTGAGTTTTTGATCAGGTACTTTGAAAAATGCTGAACAATAGCTTTTAGGTTGTCTTTCTGGAATGGAGTTGGTTCAACAATATTCGGAAGGATGCCGATTAATTTTAAATTTGGGTTTAGCTTTTGATTAATCGCTTGGATCTGCTTGAGTAATCCACCGATGCCGTCAATAGCTTCCTGATTCAACTGAATTGGACTTAAAACATAGTCACTAACAATTAATGAAGCTACTTGGCGAATATCGGGGTTTGGATTGGTATCAATCAGGCAAACATCAAATAAAGAATCAACTGATTTTAAAAACTTCTGGTAATTGGTGGCAAAGTTGTTATGCAAAGTGCCATTTTTTTCAATAGCTGTTAATTCTGGTGTTGCTTGTACCAAAGTAAAGGCTTCAGGATTTGAAATAGTTTGATCTTCTTTGGTCAGCATGTCGAAAGCGGATACATTAGCTACAGTCACAGCCCCGCCAGTAATCAATGCTTTTGTAGTGTTTTTCTGGTGGTCTAGATCAATGACTAATACACGCAAGCCCAAAGAATTTAAATAGTGTGCATACTGGCAAATGATTGCAGATTTACCCACACCGCCCTTTTGATTTGAAGCAACAACTTTTTTCATATTTCACCTAGTTTAATGGCTTATTAAGGGTCGCCCTATTGCGTCCTTATGCTGTATATTCTAACGTCCACCTGTGGACTTTGCAAGCATTTTCTTAGTCATGACTAAGTTTTTTATCATAAAAAAATCCTCCCATAAAGGGAGGACGTAAATTAAAAATCTTCAGGATAACCGATTGTTATGACTGGCTCTCCTTGATCTCCACCATGTACGTGCAATTCTAAAATATGATTTCTCTTGCGACCTGCGCCTGTGATAATCACAGTAAAACGTACCACACTTGGGCTTAGGTGTGTCTTATATGCTCGGCTCATCCATAAAATGTCATGAATAACGCCCTCTAAGTCATTAAGCCATTTTTCATTTTTTACAGCCTTATCAACTACCGTCCAAAGCGCAGAAGTGAAGCAGATAGGATGCTTATAATGTTCTTTTGCAAGTCCATCTAATTTAGAACTAAGAGAATTGATTGCAACTAGAAAACCATCTTCAATGGCTTGCTGACGTGTATAAACTGAAATATATTGTTCCATGATTTTTAACCTGTTTTATTTCAGGTCGCCCGATGCGTCCTGATAAAATCATTATATCAGTCCACCTGTGGACATTCAAACAAAAACTTAGTCATAACTAATTTTTTATAGGGAAAATTGAGTAGAAAAATATCCGTTTTAATACCTGGCTAAACTGCTTTTTAGATGCTCTTATTTGCGATTCTTTGTCTACTGACAGCCTTTTTTATATATAAAGCTAGGGTTTCCCAGCACCAACCTAAACAGGCTAAAATAAGCGTATATAAAGCAGAACAGATAGACAATTTTTTATGTTTTTTTAGGCAAGCTAAAAACCAAAAAAATCGCCACAAAAAAAACCTCCCATTGTGGGAGGTCTAGCTTAAACGGCTAAGTTATAAGTAATTCTGTAATCTTCAAAGTAACCTTTTTCATTATCTCCCCTTCTGATTCTTTCAATATGAGTAACATTGTGAGCTACTCGGCAATTAATCATGATTTTTTCAATTTCTTGGAATAGTGTTTTTTCATCAAAGATTGGAAACCAAATATTATTATTAGATCCAGTTAAAACCTCATGCCCGCAAAAATGAACCAGTTTACCTGTAGGATAGTTTGTAAAGATTGCAACTATTGAAGCTCGCATAATTAATACCTGTTTTATTTCAGGTCGCCCGATGCGTCCTGATAAAATCATTATATCAGTCCACCTGTGGACAATCAAGCAAAAGATTAGTCATGACTAAGAATAATAAGGCTTGGTTATGACTAAAAATATTGATAAAAAAAAGCCCCCTTTCGGGGACTCATTCATTAAGCGGTTAAAAGTTGTCTTTCTTCTGACATTCTGGTTTTTTTAACTTTCTGGCTGCCGTGTAACTCTCGCATTTGATCTAAAGTCATTCTGCCTCGACCATTTGATTTTTTACCAATGAAAACCCATTTACATTGCACTCGATTCCAGACAAAACCCGCTTCTTTTAATTTTTCTTTGTGCTGCTTAGTATCACCAGAAACCCAAACCCAAACGCCAATAATTTCAATATCTAAACCATCCAGATTAATAATTGCATCAATAGCCTGTTTTACTTTTTTCTCAACTTCAGAGTGTTCTGAACGGCTTGACCAGAAACCACGCCCATTTTCGGAACTATCTTGATACTGATCTTTTGATGCTTCATTAATAATGCGATTTAAAAGCTGTTCATATTCGCTATTAATCTCCTGCATAACTTCGGTTTTACCGCCACGATCAGGATGATTTTTGAAAGCTAGTTTTTTGTATTGAAGTTTTAACTCGTCTAATGATGTAACTGATGAAAAATGTTTCATGTTTAAATACCTGTTTTATTTCAGGTCGCCCGATGCGTCCTGATAAAATCATTATATCAGTCCACCTGTGGACATTCAAGCAAAAAAATTAGTCATGACTAATTTTTTAAATGATATAAATCTATAAAAAATAGCTAGTTAAGTATTCTGTCTGGTCTGCTTTTCTAATGCTTATATTTGCGTTTCTTAGGCTGCTGATAGCCTTTTTTCCACCTTATGTTTAACTACCCCACATCAAACTCACAAACACGCTAGAATGAGCTTAAACACACAAGATGAACAATCGTTTTTCCCTTAGTCATGACTAAGAAATAAAACAATGTTTAGTTAAGATCCCTAGAAGGTAGATCAGAGCAAAGTGTCTACTTTGCGAACTGGCGTAATCAGTTAAATTTTCCCTTCCCTGATTACCGTTGCAAGGGGCAAGTGAAGCCGACAAAATCTGTGATTTTGTCGAGCTGACCGCAGCACCGCAACTGCTCCCATTTGTTCCAGTAGCGGTATATACAAAGCTATCCCGCAGGGTAGCGACCAGATAGCATAAAGATTTTAAAAATAGAGGTTAATAAGAAATAAACTTAATACTTAAACAACAGTTAAATTAAATTTTATTGGCAAAATATAACATTGGTCACAGCAGGGTGGCCAGCTCCTGGATAACATTAAGGTATTGCTTTTATTAAATAGACACTTTTTTAAAATTGGCAAAATATTCCACTTAGGCTAAACGTACATATTTAGTCATGACTAAGGTATCAACTGGCTAATTATTAAATTTTACTATTTGGATGCGAACAGAAAAGATACTTTTTATATAGATTAATAATAATTTTTGAAGGTTTTAAATTGAACCACCATATTGTCTTAAATTAGCGAAGTCTGTTTAAGACAATATGGTGGGTATGCTTTTTAGATATTAATCCTGATCGTCCGTGTCCTGATCGTCTTTCTTATCATTATTGCTATTAGTGATAATACCTCGTTTTGCCTGTAACCAGAAGTAATAATCCATATCTATCGGCTTATGAGCATTAAGCTTATCTAACTTTTCAGTTAATAGAGTTCTCATGATTACCTTAGAAGTATCCTCGTCTAAATTACCTAAGAAATATCCGTAATCCAGTAAAAATTCTTTGCAATTTACTAAGGTGCTGATTTGTTTTGGAGATACCTTTACTGGTGGCTTGAAATGCTTAATTCGATCAGGTGATTTAAAGTGTGAACCATCATCACTAAACGGAATTGCAGCAGCCAGATAGCCCTTTTTCATTTTATCTATAAATTTGATGTGTCCTTGCTCTTTATATTCAGTTTTCAAGTTAAAAATGAACTTAATAGCAACTACTTCCTTTCCATTTTTTACGTTCTCAAAACTGACATTAATATTGCTAAGTTCGTTAATTTCCTCCTGAGCCACATTCAAAACACGGCTTTTAAAATTGGCCAATTCTTTATATTTATCCTCACATTCAAGCATCCATCTTAATTCTTCCAGATCAATAGTGACCTCTGATGTACGCCACATATAGCTCATTAAGATCCGATACAAACGAAGGGAATAGCTCGAATTAAATAAGATAATATGCTTCAGTTCATGGCTACTAAATGACTTAGTTTTTTCATCTACTTTCTTAACTAGATCATAGAAATACTCAAAAAATTCTTTTGCGAATCTAACCTTAATACATTTAGTTGCTTTGTCATAATGGCAATAAGTCATCATTGGAACTTTAGCAGGTTCGTCAGATTCCCCATCTTTAACCAACATAGTTGGGTTATCAAATTTTGTATAAATACGTTTTAAAGCAGTTTCAGCATTTCTCTGAATTTCACGTTTATCTGTTGCTGTAAGCACTTCCTTTCTGGCCATTGGGGAAGTCAATTCTCCAAAGTTTTCGCTGCTCACATAAATGAAGTCGTCATGAGTAATTGAGGTCTTATTTTTAAGCTCATTCTTTCTCACGATGATCATTGCACAGTACATAAGCTTCTCAAGATTGAGATCAATGCTATATCTGGCAGTAGGAAAATCATTGCGGGTCACAACTAAATCGGTCAATTTTGCCCTTGTATTAGATTGTGTATAGTTCTCTAAGCCTTGTGAGCCAATAATTTTCTGCATTTTTTTTGTAAATCCGTTATTCCTTTCGAAATCATTATAACTATACAAGTATATTTATCAAGTATAGTTATTAAATAAGTTTATAAATTATTGTTTTTAAAAAATATATTTATTAAGAATCAGTAAAATTACTTTATACCCCTGTAGTAGTATAAGAAAAATAAATGTTTTTCCTTTTTAAGTATTTTGTTTTATTTCAATTAGTTACGTTGCGACAAAACGTATGGCTATTTTTAACACAAAAACCAGATAAAAAATATTCAATTTTGAATATTTATAACTATTATATAAATATCAATTACTTATGTTGCGACAAAACGTATAGTTATGATTTTAAGCCTATACAAATATCTTTTTTAGCACCAAAAAATAAAAATCGCTCATAAATATAATTATTTATATAAAACAATAACTTAATTGATTAACAAGAATCTAGTTAATTCCTGAAAAATATATATAATCGTATCCAGTACGCATATTCGAAGGTTTGCGACAAAACGTATAGTTATGCGGGGAAGTTGCGACAAAACGTATAGTTTTGAGAGTGCAGCATAGTTTAAGGCTAAAAAATACGCAAAAATATAATTAATTAGAGTTAAACACCTAATTAATTACTGATTTTTAAGAAAAATTTAGCCACCTTTCCTTTGTTGTTGATAAGTCTGCGGATTATTTGCGACAAAACGTATAGGTATGTGACAAAACGTATAGTTATAGCGACAAAACGTATAGTTATAGCGACAAAACGTATAGTTATAGCGACAAAACGTATAGTTGTAGCGACAAAACGTATAGTTATAGGCTTGTAAACTTATGTTTTACAAAAATAAATTAAGGCTCTTAAACTGTTCTAAACACTCCTAAACTCTATCTAAACTCTTTTTAAACCCGATTCTAGTTTTTTTTAAAAAGTTTTTAGAAATGTTTAGAAGATTATTAAAGTGATATTTACATGACAAAAAGGGAAGGGATCTAAAAAAAATATGAGCTTTGATATATACAAACTTTTTACAAAAGTTTTAAATGTTTCATTAAAGTTTTAAACTTTTTGATATATATTAAAAGCGTTTAAAAAAATTGATGTTTTTGTGTCTTTTACACACAGTTACACTTCAGTTACATTTTTAAATTAATTATATTTTGTAAGAGTCCGCACTTCACTTTTAAAAAACTAGGAATCTTGCAGAAATGGCTTTAACGATGAATGACTTGAAAACAGTCGATGACTTCAACGCAAATAACTATGGTGTTGAAATTGGTATGAACGAACAGTTCCAATATTTTGTGACTGTTAAAGTAAATGATGTTGATCACGTCATTCATACCGCATCAGGAAAAATTCGATTCACACGGAATTTACCCTTCTTGATTCAAGAGATCTGTTCAATGTGCAGCAATGCCAAAACAATATCTCTAAACTTTGAAGGCAAGTTATTCGTACTGGAAAACTCATCTAAATAGAGTGACTACTTGTGTATAAAAAATTTATTTTAGGTTTAACTTTAGCTAGTACATCTGCCTTAGTTGCAGCTAAAGATGAAAATTATGGCTGTCGTGCTTTTATGTGCTTTGCTGGCGGTCTTAATGTTTCTGAATGTCAGTCTACAATTAGTGATGTAAAAAAAGATCTGGCTAAAGGTAAAGGCTTTCCTCACTGTTCTTTTGTCAGCAGTAATCAAGACGGATCTGTTGGAGGTGGAGAAGGACAACCTAAAATTTCATCTTATACACATAATAGAAGAGTTTATCTTTATGTAGATGACAAGTTAGTCACTACAGTTAAAAAGTCCTAAGTTTTTGCAAGAAAAAAAGCCTGATTAAATCAGGCTTTTTTTTCTTGTAATTGTTTATAGAAAACTCTTAAAACTTCTTTGACTGCTACACTTTTTCCTTGCTTTTCCCCGCCATAAATATCTTTTAAGTATTCTAAGGCTTCCAGTGCTTCAACATCTTCAGGAACATCCATATTGAAATAAACTGAAAGTGGAGTTTTGGTAGTAGGCTTTTTTCTATATCTTTTTCTGCGATCTAATATCTTTCCTTGTGTTTCTATTTCTGTTCCTAGTTCTTCAGTCATAACTTATCCAATTTAATAAATGTCCACAGGTGGATATTAAGTCCTTTTTAAATAATTTACTACTTATATCGGGTCGCCATTTATGAGAAGTAGCATTGCAATAGTATGTTTTAACGTGGGGTTATAACCCTTTTAATAACCTCATATTATGTACTATTTAAAACCCGCTACTAGATCAAATAGGAGCAGTTTATTTTCTGCGGTCGCCATTTAAAAAGCACAGCTTTTTAAAGCTCACTTGAAAATCAACGGTAATCAGGGAAGGGAAAATTTAACTGATTGCGTCAGTTCGCAAAGTAGACACTTTGCTCTGATATATGTGCTATGGATCTGGATTAGATAGGTAATATAGATGCCTGGATAAACGCTGCAGCTTGCAGCTTTTATCCAAGCATCGAAGTTTTTAGTCATGACTAAAGTAGAATTCAGCTAAAATATTTAAAATTTCTTTAAATTTTTTAAAAAAACTTTACCAAGATTACCTAAATTGATGATAATGCACCATTGTTATGGGTGCTTTAAAAGGTTTTATGGATGACTGATTTTATAAATATTGATCCTGATTTTTCTATTTCAGAGGTGGTGCTAGAGGAATCTAATAAACAAGGATTTATTAAAGAGTTAATTATTAATGAATTTGAGGGTGGATTTTTTATCACAGCAAAACTGGCATGGTCAGGCCAAAAGGTTTGGACTTTAACAACAAGACGAGAAAAAGATAAAGCTAGGATCTTTAAGGATCTGACTAGGCTTAATGATTTCTTGAAAGAAAAAATTTATACAGAAGAAGTAAAAATAATAAGAATCAAGTAAAAAAATACAAAAGCCATTTCCAATATGGTATATTTTGGATTATATACTTTAAAGCTCTAAGATGGGATTTAAGAAAATGGCTATAAGTTTAAATAAATATGGAAATTTTTTAAAATTTTTTCTAGTTATTTCATGTGTTTATCTTGTGTGCTTCATGCCACAAGATGCACTACTTTTAGAAATCCTTGTAGATTTCACTAAATTTCAGGTAGTTGCTTTCTTATATTCATCTTTTCTTTGTGGGCTTTCGAGTTTCCTAAATTTCACAATTTGGAAATAACCCATGAATCTTGTAATCGTTGAATCTCCTAACAAATGTTCAAAAATTGGAAGTTATTTAGGATCTGATTTTAAAGTTGTGGCCAGTGTTGGCCATGTTCGGGATCTACCAAGAAAAGGCTTAGGTATTGATATAGCCAATGATTTTGCAATGGAATATTCATTTCTTCCTGATGCCAAAGTTAATGACAGAACTTTTGACGGTGGCGAAAAACGTATTGAAAAAATAAAAGCCTTTTTGAATAAAGCAGACAAGATTTATTTAGCTACCGATCCAGACAGGGAAGGTGAAGCTATTTCATGGCATTTAAAAGAATGTTTAGGTCTGGAAGATGGTCAATTTGAACGAATAGAATTTAATGAAATTTCAGAAAAAGCTATTAAAGAAGCCATTAATAATGGGCGTGGTTTAGATTATCAGCTTGTATATGCTCAAGAAGCACGTAGGGCTTTAGATCGTCTGGTGGGCTATCTAGTTTCCCCTATTGCATCTAATCTTATGGGGCAGCCTTCATCTGCGGGGCGGGTACAATCTCCTGCTGTTTTAATCGTTGTCCTTAGAGAAATCGAAATCCAGAAATTCAAAGTTACTAACCACTTTGGCGTTAATTTGAGTTTTGATAAAGAGCCTAAAAAATGGATCTCGCAATGGGTTACAACGGAATTTGTAACTGAGGATCAGCCTTATGTTTTAGATCGTTCCTTAGCTGAAGAAGTTGCAAAAACTAAGAAAGTTAAAGTTTTAAACTGCACTGAAAAAACAGAGTATTCAAATGCTCCTTCTCCTTTCTCTACAGCCCTACTTTTACAAGCTGCTAGTGTAGCGTTAGGCTTTAGCCCTCAACAAACAACCAAAGCAGCACAGGCATTATTTGAACAAGGGGCAATTACTTACATTCGGACTGACGGCCTAAACATAGCTGATGAAAGTATAGAAGAAATCTTTGCTTATGCTAATGAACATCAATTTTCTTTACCTGAAAAGCCTAATAAGTTTAAGGAAAAAGATGGGGCGCAAAACGCCCATGAAGCAATCCGACCTGTTCACATAACTGATAACGATCTAGGAAAGTCACCAGAACAAAAAGCTTTATATCAATTGATTTGGGAACGTACTATTTCAAGTCAATTGGCCAAAGCTGAATATAAAGCCGTTACTTTGGAATTACTGTCTGAAGATGGAAAATATAAGTTCCATGCTAAAAGCCGTGAGCTAATAAAAAAAGGGTGGAGGGTTTTTGGTAAAGACTGCCTGAATGAAGATGAAAACGAGCCTTCAGGCGTGGTGCCGGTCTTAGAAGTTGGTTCTGTAGTTGATGTTGAAAGCGGTGAAGTTATTGCAAAACAAACTAAGCCACCAAAACGCTATACAGAAGCTTCACTAATTAAAAAATTGGAAAGCTGCGGGATTGGTCGCCCTTCTACTTATTCATCAATCATGGCCAATATTCTGAATAAGGGCTTTCTGGAGGTAGAAAAGAAAGTCTTAAAACCAACTAAATTAGGGAATGATCTAATTGGTAGTCTGTTAAAAGCTAAGTTTAGCTTTCTGGATCTGCACTATTCAAAAGAGATGGAGTTGCAGCTAGATAAAATTGCATCTGGTGAAACTTCATATAATTCGGTTGTTTCTGCCTTATACACTCAACTTGCTCAAGAGCTAAGTACAGCTTCAAAACTGACAGCTATAAACGCAATACCTTGTCCAAAGTGTAAAAGCCAGTTGAAAAAATTTAAGAATACTAAAACCAATCAATTTTTTTGGATTTGTAGCAATGAGGACTGTAAGCACTCGATGAATGACGACAAGGGTAAACCAGTCGAAAAAGTTATTCATTCATGCCCTAAATGTAAAATAGGTCGCTTAAATAAATTCCAAAATTCGCAAACTAAAGAATTTTTTTGGATCTGTAATGATCAGGAATGTAAGCACTCGATGGATGACAAGAAAGGTCAGCCAGTAGAGAAAATCAAATATCCTTGCCCTAAATGCTCAACGCCATTATTCAGATCCAAAAAAGAAGGTAAAGATCCGATCTGGTTCTGTCCTAATCGAGAAACAGATTGCAAAGTCTTTTTGCCTGAAGTTAATAAAAAGCCACTTCTTGAAGTCTATTCATGTCCTCAATGTGCCAGTGATTTAAGACGGATCAAGGGGGCAAATGGCTATTTTTGGGGGTGTACCAACTATAAAAATGGGTGCTCCGCTACTTATCCAGATCAAAAAGGTAAGCCAAAATTTGAGGTGAAAAAGTAATGATTGATTTCGTAGTTTTGGCACAACAATGTGCGCCACAAGTTGATGTAAATATTGCGTCTGCAATTGTTAAATCTGAATCCTCATTTAATCCTTTTGCGATAGGGGTTAATCGTGCCGCAGGTCTTAAAAAACAGCCGACTAGCTATGAAGAAGCTGTAACTGTGGCCAAAAGATTAATTAGCCAGGGACGAAATATTGATGTTGGTTTTGCTCAAATTAATAGTGCTAATTTCAAAAGACTAAATCTTAGTGTCGAGCAAGTTTTTGATCCCTGCACTAATCTAAGCGCAATGCAATTTATCTTTAATGACTGCCGAAATAGGGCAAAAGGCAAAGATATTTATAAAGCTATGTCTTGCTATAACACTGGCAACCATTCATCAGGATTTAGAAATGGGTATGTAGCGAAAGTATCAAGAAATTTGAATTATTTTGCTAATGGTTCACTCAATACCATGCCTGTAAAATTCAATCCTCCCTCACCTCCTATGAATAGCTCGGAACAGCTTGCATATTTTGCTACTAATGCAGATATGCCTAACTCCAGTGGATATACCGAAAATACAGAACTTCAAAGCCTTCCAGTAGTGGAGAAACGGCCTTCATTTTTCTTAACTAATGGCATATATTTTAAAGAAAAAGAAAAAATTTTAAAATCTTCTATGATCTTTTAAAATATTTTCAAAAAGTTTAAAACTTAGTGTAATATATTAAATATACAGTGCCAATAAACAATATTTGATTTTCCAAAAATATTGTTCTTGGTACTTAATGCGCTAGGTCTTAATTGCTTCACTTGGAGAAAATAATGAAAGCAAATCAAACGCAAATAACAACGACTAAAACGACTGGTATCAAAGCAAGCGTATTGATGTTGTTCATGACGTTAATCTCAAGCCCTGCTTTTGCTCAAATCTCAAAAGTTAATACGGTTATGTCAAATGTTCAGTCAGTCTTAGCGGGTGTGGCTGTAACTATATTTACCATCACTATCATGTGGGCTGGCTTTAAATTGGCTTGGCAACAAGCAAAGTGGTCAGACATTTCTAACATCGTTATCGGGGGCATTTTGGTAGGTGGTGCTGCGGGTATCGCTGCTTGGCTGATTAACTAATGTCGAATTTTTCTGATCCAATTTTCAGGGGTTGCACTCGTCCTGCCATGCTTTTTGGCGTTCCAATGTTGCCTTTTTTGTTGGTGACGGGGGTAGCAATTCTTTTAGCGGGTTGGTCTTTTTATCTACTTAGTGCCTATGTGACTTTATTTATAGCAGCTATTTATGTGCCTATTTACTTCTGGATGCGGGCAATAACAAAAGTAGATGACCAACGATTAAAGCAAGTATTGATGCGGTGGCGCATAAGAGGGAAACAGATCCAGAACCATCAAAAATGGGGGGCAATCTCATTTTCGCCACTTAAATTAAAGAAAAGGAAATAACAATATCATGCGTTCAAAACAGCAAGTTAAAGATAGCGCAAATGCTGAAGTCCCAATTTCAGACTATCTGCCGTTTGGTAATCATGTTTCCAACAATGTTATTAAGCTTAAAAATGGTGAATACATTGCTACATGGAAATTAGAAGGCATTTCGTTTGAAACAGTTGAAGCCGATATTATTAGAATCCGTAAAGAAGGATTAAATAATTTTTATCGTGCTTTAGGTGGCGGTCACTTTGCTGTTTGGACGCATAAGATTCGTAGGGGAGTTAATGAACGTCTAAATGGCGTTTATGAAAATGATTTTATTGCTGATTTTAATGAAAGATATTATCAGCAGTTTCAGGGTGAAAAGAATAAACAGATGGCTACTGAATTGTATTTAACAATTCTTTATCGTCCTGAAATTTCCAGATTAACAAAGATTTTTAAGAGTAAAGCTAGTCGTGATCCAGTAGCCCTGAAAAAGCAGATTAAGCGGGATCTGGATATTTTGGATGATGTAGCAAAACAGGTTGAAGCAAGTCTATATCACTACAATCCAGAACGTCTGGCGACCTATACCAAGAAAGGTTTTGTCTACTCCGAAATGTGTAATCTGCTTGGTTTTTTAACTAATGGAGTTTGGGAAGAAATCCCTTTAAGACAAGCTAATCTTGATCAATATATTCCAAGTAGTCGCTTGTTCTTTGGTGACAAAAACGGCTATTTACAGATCAAACATCCTGAAGCGCAAAAATATGTAGGCTTTCTGGATATTCAAGAATTTCCACGTTTATCAGAATCAGGAATGTGCAATTCCATCCTGTATGGAAACTATGAATACATTGAAACTCAAAGTTTCACGGTTTATGGCAAGCGTGATGCTGTAGATAAATTGAAAACAATTAAAGGCCAACTAAATTCTGTAGAGGACGTTTCAGATCAAGAGATTCGTGATATTGATCTGGCTATGAGTGAAGCTAATAGCGGTAATTTCCAGTTAGGCGAATATCACTATACGCTTGCGATTTTTGGTGATTCACCAAATCAAGTTGCTCTAAATGTTTCGAGTGCCAGAACTGCTTTATCAGATGAAGCAGGGTTCAAAATGGCTGTAATTGATACTGTTCCTGAATGTGCATGGTTCTCGCAATTAGCGGGTAACTTTAATATGCGTCCAAGAGAAGCATATCTCACAAGCCTAAATTTTTCTGCTTTAAGCCCTTTTCATAACTTCGCAAGAGGTAAGCGTGACGGCAATCCTTGGGGTGAAGCACTAGCTTTATTTAAAACTCCAAGTGGCCAACCATTTTACTTTAATCATCATGTCAGCCCTGATAAGCAAGATTCTACAGATGACAAGATGCCAGGTAATACGTGTGTCATTGGAACAACTGGTGTGGGGAAAACAACCCTAGTCATGGCCATGATGATGTTTGCTTGTAAGTATAAAAATCTGAAGGGTGTTTTCTTTGATAAAGATAGGGGCGCAGAAATTGGGATTAGACGGATTGGGGGGCAATACTATGCCTTAGAGCGTGGTGTACCAACTGGCTTTAATCCGTTGCAGCTACCACCGACTGAAACAAATATTCAGTTTGTAGAAAAGCTTGTAAAAATTCTGGTAGGTGGCGTTCGTAATGCTGCCGAAGATCTGGAAATCAGTCAGGCTGTTCGTACCATTATGCGTGATGATATGCCGTTAGAACTCCGCAGACTTTCAGCTTTATATATGAATTTGAAAGTAAATGGCGGGGGCGATTCGCTTCAGGATCGTTTAGCGAAGTGGTGTAACACTGCTGATCATGACGGAAATTTATCTTGGGTCTTTGATAATCCATACGATACTCAAGACTTTTCTAAAGCCAAAATGCCAATCTTTGGTTATGACTACACGGAATTTTTAGATGATCCTGAAGTCCGTACACCAATCATGGCTTATCTATTACACATCACAGATTCATTGATTGATGGTAGTCCGTTTATTTACTGGATGGATGAGTTTTGGAAGCCATTAACAGATGAATATTTCAAAGATTTTGCCAAAGATAAGCAGAAAACTATTCGTAAATTGAATGGTCTAGGTGTCTTTATGACGCAATCCCCAAGTGACGTTTTAGATTCTGACATTGGTAAAACAATGGTTGAACAAAGCGTTACTCAAATCTTTTTACCTAATCCTCGTGCTGATTACGATGACTATGTAAACGGCTTTAAGGTCACTCCGCAAGAATTTGAAATTATTAAAGAGCTAGAAGAAAACTCACGCATGTTCTTAGTTAAGCAGGGTAGTCGTTCCGCACTCTGCAAAATGGATCTAGGCGAAATGCGTGACGTTTTACAGATTATTTCAGGCTCTAAGGACAATGTAGAACTTCTCGAAAATCTCATGAATGAAGTTGGTGAAGATCCTAACGATTGGGGCGAACTTTTATTACAACGGATCGCAGAACGTAAAAAATTAATTTCAGAAAAAGGAGTTGCTTAGTCATGACTAAGTTTTTAGCACTATCAAGTTTGTTGGTTATTTCTACTTTAACAACTGCATGTTCTGATGATAAGGAACAGGTTAAGCAGTTAAAAGAAGAAGTGAAGGCTGCACAACAATTAAAACCTCAAGACTTAACTGCTGAACAGCAAGAAGAACTGAAGCAGCGCAAGGCTAGAGCATCCCAAAAGGGCAATATTCTTGATGAATATGATCCTTCTGCACCTCAAAAACCAGTAAAAGCAGAAACCAAAAAAGGATCTGGAAATATCCTTGATGGATATAACCCAGATTCAAAATAATTAAGGATTTATAGGGGATTGCAATGGCAATTATTACTACATTAGAAACAAAAATTGATTCTCTATTAGCAAGTTACGTGACAGGTGTTAGTAGTAATATCGCTTCTGCAATTGTTCCTATAGCTTTGACTGCTGCAACAATTTATATCCTGATCATTGGCTACAATATTGCGACTGGTGCACAAGAAGATTCTATTTATACCGCTTTATGGAAGTTTTTTAAGATCGCTTTTGTTGGTGGAATTGCTTTAAGTGCTGGAGTCTATCAATCCTTTGTTGTTGAAGCTATTAACGGATTGGCTATCGGTTTAATTCAGATTGTTAGTCCAGGTGGTGAAACTTCGTTAGGAGCTTTACTGGATCAAGTGAGCGTTCCGTGGGGTGAATTAATCCAAAAATTAGGTGAGGAAGCTGAATCAGCTTCTGGCGTTTTCCCTGATATTGGCTTGTATTTATCTGCTGCTGTTGTTTCTGTCGCTCAATTCCTATTGTTCTTCATTGGTACTGGCCTATATTTACTGGCAAAAATCAGTCTGCAACTTTGTTTAGGCGTTGGTCCCATATTCATTCTGTGTGCAATGTTTCCTGCTACACAAAAATATTTTGAAAGTTGGCTTTCTCAAACATTGAGCTATGTTTTCACCATAGGCTTTATCACCGCAATTATCAGTATGCTCTTTGCTTTCGTTTCAGGCATGTGTACGCAAATCGCTAATAACTTTGATGCGGGTGACATTCTTACTTCTGTAGTTTCCCTCTGTATTGTTGCGGGAACTATTGTAGTGATCATGTGGAACATTCCAACGATGGCTTCAGCTATAACAGGTGGGGCGGGTGTTCAAGGTGTCGGTCGTGCTGTAGCTCAAGCAATTACTAAAGGTCGTGGCGGTAATAATTCAAAATCTGATAGTGCTTCAGCTACTCCTACCACTGGGGGAAGTGTTCAAGGGAATTCTAGCAGCTCTAATAATTCCAATAGCTCGAATGCAGGAGGATCTAAGCCGTTATATCAACGACACACTCTCTCTAACCTCAAAAGAAACAAATAGGAATTTTTCTAATGAAAAAAAAATTGTTAGCTTTGGGTTTAGGTTCATCTTTGTTTATTAGTGGTCAAGCCAATGCTACAGGTATTCCTGTCATTGACGGTGCTAACCTTGTTCAAGCTGTTCAAAATATGGCGGCTTGGGGTGAGCAATACAATCAGATGGTGAACCAGATCCAACAGGCAAAACAGCAATACGATTCCATTACTGGTATTCGTGGTTTCGGTGATGCTGTCAATAATCCATATCTTAAAGACGTGATTCCAAGTGATGTTGCTGACATTTATAAAGGCATCCAACAAGGCGGTGTCAATGGTATGACTTCAGCAGCTAGAAACATTCGTGATGCCACAATGGTTTATGACTGTGCTTCAAGAACTGGCCAGAACTATAAAGCCTGTCAAGCTGCATTAAATAACAATGCACAAACACAGGCTTTAAATCAGCAAGCGTTAGGCGTTGCGGATCTGCGTACTGAACAGATTGATAATCTGCGTAAACAGATCAATAACACTACTGATGCTAAAGCTATCGCTGAGTTACAGGCTAGGATTCAAGCGGAACAGTCACAAGTTGCTAATGATGCAAACCGAATTGCTTTGATGCAGGCGCAGGCGCAAGCTCAAAAAGATGCAGCACAACAGCTTGAAATTGAAGGCCGATTAAAACGTGCTGCCCAAAAAGGCAACATTCTTGACGGCTACTCTGGTAACTAAACTTTTAAAAAAAAGCCCATTTCTTTTGAAATGGGTATTTTTTTTGCAATTTTTCAGAAAACATTGAACTTATAAAACCAAAATATATTATTTTGGTTTACGATTTTTATATTTTTTGGCATACTTAGAGAAATAACTCTAATAGGGTCTATCATGAACAAACTTAAAAAAGTATCTGCTGCTGAAGAAGCTAAAAGCTATGAAAAAGCTATGGATTGGGAAGCAGATCTTATTGCGATGCGGGCTAAGTCAGAACGTAAAGCTTGGACTATTGCAAAAGTCGCGGTGGGCGTGGCCGTCTTAGAAGCCATTGGATTAGTGACATTAGCTCCAATGCGCCAGACTGTACCTGTTGTTTTCACAGTAGATAAAGCTCAAGGAAATGTTGAATACGTGGGCGTTGTTGATGATCAGCAAGTAAAAGGCAAACAAGAATTAATTGATAAAAATAACATTACTCGTTATGTAACCGCCCGTGAGAGTTATTTCTATCCGTTATTACAGCCAGATTATGATTTAGTCATGACTATGAGTAGTAATCAGGTCGGTAATGACTTTGCTTCACTCTATGAAGGTGATAGTGCAAGAGATAAAAAATACGGTAAAAAATATGAATTAAAAGTTGATGTGATTTCTGTCCAGACTAATCAGGATGAAACAGGTTTTACTGCTAGTGTCCGCTTCACTAAGACTTTGCATTCAGTCGAAGCTAATCGTGATGAACAGCCACAATATTATATTGCAAGTATTCGATATGAATATGCTCCGAACAATCTAAATAAACTGGTAGAAAAAGATCTAATTAAAAACCCATTCGGCTTTAAGGTCGTGGGCTATCGTGTCGATCCTGAACTATCTCCTAACAGACCTGTAGCGCAAGCTGCGGTTGTTGAACCTAGTCATCAAGTCTATGTTCCGATTCAACAAGGCGGGGCTGCTGTTCAGCCACAAGCTCAACAAGGAATGTAAAGGATCATTACATGAAAAAATTAATTCTTGCTTTGGGTTTGGCGGTGCATGGGATCTCTTATGCAGCAATTACGCCTAAAGCTTTGCCTACCGATTCACGTATTAGAACAATCAATTATGTTCCTAATGATGTTTTTCGAATTACTGTCAAAAAAGGCACTGTAACCCGCATTGTATTAGGTGAAGGTGAAAGAATTTTAGAGCGTGGTGCTGCTACTGGATACCCTTCAGACTGTGAAAAGGATGACACCAATTGGTGTATTTTTGCTGATACTGGATCAAATTTAGTATGGGTGAAGCCAAAGGATAAGGCTACTCGGAATAACTTAGAGTTACGCACTAATAAGCGTGATTATAGTTTTGATTTTCAAGTTCTAAATAATGCCAAAGAAAAACCGATGTATCGTGTTGTCTTTAAATACCCACAAGAAGAAGAAAAACGGAAGCAGGAAGAAGCTCAACGCTATAACGCTTATGCAGCACAATTAAAAGAAGAAAGCCAACTTACTGAATTTTTGGTTTTACAGCATCGTTTAGCCAATGCTGCGCCTGTCCCTAAAAACTGGAATTATCGTCAAGCTGCAAACAGCAAAGGGAAGCATTTTGTTCCTGAAATGCTATTTGATGACGGTCGTTTTACCTATATGCGATTTAAAGGAAATACTGATATTCCAGTCGTATTTATTGAAGGTACGGAAGGGGAAGAAAAAGTTAATTTCCATATCAGTAAAGAAGATCCAAAACTTTTAATTGTTGAAGCTCTAGCTAAAAAATTTGTTTTACGTCAAGGAAAAGGCGTAGTGAGCATTTTCAATGAATCTTATGATCCTGTCGGTGTTGCTCCTCAAGATGGCACTACTGTAGAGGGTGTTAAACGTGTCATTACTGGGGATATGAACTAATGAATATTAATGATCAAAAACCATTAGATGATCAACAAGCTCCTGATGAAGAATTTAACGAATCAGAAAATGGCATTGTGTCTGTCAATGAACGTGGGGATCAGGAAGATGGAAAAGGTAAAAAAATAGCGTTTATTGCAGTTATGGCGGTACTTTTTGCTGTTATAGCGGTCTTTGCCTATAACTTCTTTTCAGATAGTAGTGATGCTGAAGAAGCAGCCCAATTAAAAGAAAATCAGATAGATCCAAGCCTAGATGCTTCAGCTAAAAGAAGGGATTTTACTAATACTGATCCTATGCCAATGGATGCGGGTCAAAATGCTCAATTTCAAAGCCTAAATGCCTGTCAGGATCAAAGTATTCCTAGACAGCTAACAGACAATAACGGCAATGCTTTAACTTATAAAGGCATGTTGGTTTTTCAATGCCAAAATGGTCAGCAGATTTTAAGACAGCCTGAAGCTGCGCCAGTAGTTGAACAGCAAGCAGCAAATCAACAACCTGTAGTAATTCAGCCACAGCCACAACAACAAGCTCAATATGTACCTTTAAATAATGGAAGCCGTTACGGTGGCGGGATCTTTGTTAATCCTTCACAACAAGGCGGGGCGGTTGGCCAGCCGTCAAGCATGAATCATCAAGCAGCTTATAACCAAGTAACAGGCATGATGAAACAGTTTGAACAGGATCAGAATAGTAATAGCCGTTCTGGTAATTTCTCTGGATCTGGTTTGATGTCTTTAGCGCATGATGATGAACCTATGCAGCAGCATCAGCCACAACAAGCTACAACTAACATGGCTAGTCATTCCTCTAATAAAGTCCAGGCTAGGTTTATTGGGGATCGAAATTACTTAATTGCTAAAGGTCGTGTAATCCGTTGCAACCTGTCAGTTAAAGTCGTTTCAGAAATTGGCGGTATGGCTTCATGTGTCCTTCCACAACCTGTTTATTCTGATAATGGTCGTGTAGTCCTTGCTGAAGCGGGATCTGAAGTCATTGGAGAATACAAAAGTATTGCAGCACAAGGTCAAAGACGTTTAGGTATCATCTGGTCACGCTTAAAAACTCCGCATGGTGTTATTGTCGATATTGATTCTCCCGCAGCAGACCATTTAGGAACAGGTGGTTTAAGTGGTCGAGTAGATAACCGTTGGGGCGCACGTATCGGTGCAGCGTTTATGCTTTCTTTAGTTCAAGACGCTATTGCTTACGGTATTTCTAAAGAAACAGGCGGGAACAATAGCACTCCTTATATGCTTCAAAACACTTCAGACATGGGTAAATCAATGGCTGAAACAGTGTTGAATGAAACAATCAATATCAAGCCAACAATTTATAAAAATCAGGGTGATGTAGCTTCAATTTACGTGGCCAAAGATATTGATTTCAGAGGTGTGTATGAACTCCGCGCAAAATAATGTTTTAAGCAAGGATGTAATGGTTAGACAGCTATTACTTCCATTAGAAAAATTCTTAAAAACTAAAGGGGTGACTGAAATTGCAATTAACGCACCTAACGAAGTTTGGACGGAATCTAATAAAGGATGGGAAAAGCATTCTATAAATCTGGAAATTGCGCAAATAACAGCTTTAGCTAATGTTATTGCTACCTATACCAATCAACGGATTGGCCAAGAAAACCCTATATTATCTGCTCAATTGCCTGATGGAGAGCGTATTCAGATTGTTCTACCGCCAGCCATTGAAAATGGAACGGTATCAATGACAATCCGTATTCCTGACGAGTCAAACCGATCATTTCAGGAATATAAAGATCAAGGCTTTTTTGACCACTTCAGATATGGGAAATCTAAAGAGTTTGAGCAGTTTAAACCTGTATTACGTACTGAAGATATTAAGCTAGTCCAGTTTTTAGAAAACAAAGATCTTGAGGGATTTTTTAAATTCGCTGTTCAATGTAAGAAAAATATTGCAGTTGTTGGTGATACTGGTTCGGGTAAAACTACTTTCATGAAGGCAATTTGTCAGTACATTCCTAAAGATGAACGTCTTGTTACTATTGAAGATGTACGTGAACTTTTTGTTCCACATGAAAACAAGGTTCACCTACTTTATTCTAAAGGTGGTCAGGGTAAAGCTAAGGTAACTCCATCTGATCTGATCGCTAGTAATATGCGTATGAAGCCAGACCGTGTATTACTTGCTGAATTACGTGGTGGAGAAGCTTTTGACTTTCTGAAACTGCTTACAACTGGTCACAGTGGATCTATTACAAGTTATCACGCTGAAAGCTGTTCACTGGCTTATGATCGCTACGTCTTTATGTGCAAAGAACATGAACAAGCAAATATCTACGATGCCACTACACTAAAGGAATTAGTTGCTTTAACCATTGATATTATTGTTCATGTTGAAGTGAAGAAAAAATACGATGATGAAAGTAATTTAATAGGTAAAGAACGCTTTATTTCTGAAATCAAATTTGATCCTGTTTCTAAAGTTAAGGCTCAATTTGGTGATGCTGAAATTATTGTAGGGGATAGGGCGTGAATAAAAAAATCCTGATCCTACTCCTTGCAATTTTTCTAGCGGTCGTTGGTTTCTTTATTACTAAATATCTGGCCGGTGTTCTTTATTACTTAGCTAATAAGACCAATCCATTTCCTGAAGTGAATCTGACAACATGGGGATATTATTGGGATTTATATGCACACAATGTACCTGCACAAAAGAAAAAGCTGCAAGGTGCCTTGATCGCTTCACTATTTATCACTTTTGTTCTCCCTGCTTTAGTCATTGCTAGTCTGTTTAATAAAAAACAGTCGTTACACGGTGATGCCAGATTTGCCACAACAAAAGAAATTCAGAAATCTGGATTGATGGGAAATAAGGGAATTTTAGTAGGGAAATATCATAATAAATATTTAATGCTTGGCGGTCAGCAATTTGTACTTCTGGCTGCTCCGACACGAAGCGGTAAAGGTGTAGCGATTGTTATTCCTAACCTTCTAAACTATTCGGATAGTGTAGTTGTACTAGATTTGAAGCTTGAAAACTTCCTATTAACTTCTAAATTTCGTGCTAAGAATGGCCAGAAAGTCTATCTATTCAGCCCATTTTCTGAAGATCTAAAATCTCACAAATGGAATCCATTTGATACCGTTAGTCATGACGAAAATTTTAGAGTAGGTGAAATTCTTGCTATTGGTCGAAGTTTCTACCCTGTGACTGGTGATGCTAAAACCGATTTCTGGAATGACAATGCTAATAACTTATTTCTTGGCCTAGCCCTATATCTATTTGAAACTGAAGATCTGCTTGTAACTATGGGCGAGGTTTTAAGACAGAGTTCAGGTAAAGGTAAGCCAATTCAGGATCATATTAGATCTATTATTGATGAAAGAGCGCAAAGTGATAAACCGCTTAGTGATACTTGCCTAGATGCTTTAAACCGTTTTTTAAGTTCACCAGACAATACGCTCGGTAACATCATTTCTACTTTTACCTCACCTTTAACGATTTTTGCGAACCCGATTGTGGACGCTGCAACTTCATCAAGTGACTTTAAACTTGAAGATGTACGCAGACAAAGAATGTCTATTTATTTTGGTGTTCAACCTAACCGCTTAGGGGATGCTAAGAACTTAATTAATCTGTTTTATTCACTCTTAATTGATGTGAATCTAAAAACACTGCCACAACAAGATTCATCTTTGAAATACCAGTGCCTAGTCGTGAATGATGAAGCAACGGCTGTCGGTAAAGTAGCGAAAATTGCAGACGCTAACTCATTTATTGCGGGTTATAACATTCGTTTATTAACAATTATTCAGTCTATTGGCCAGTTAGAGGACGTTTATAAAACTCAAACTAGGGGGCTTGTAACTAACCATGCTTTGCAGATCGTTTACCCGCCTAGAGAACAACGAGATGCTAATGAATATAGTGAAATGCTTGGCTATTTCACTTTTAAAGCAAAATCTAAAGGCCAAAGCCGTTCTATGGCATGGGGGCAAGGTGGCTCTAATTCAGAAAATGAATCAGATCAAAGACGAGCTTTAATGCTCCCTCAAGAGTTAAAAGAATTGTCGCAAGATAAAGAAATTATCTTTATGGAAAATACAAAACCTATCATGTGTGAAAAGGCTAAGTATTTTAATGACAGTGCTTTTGTGGATCGCCTAAAGTCCGTTTCTCCTAGCATGAAAGCAATTAAAGGTTTTCCAACTCACAAGCAATTAGAAAAAATTGCCTTTGAGGATCTGGAACTTTCAATTCCTATTCCTGATTTAGACGTAAAGCTGCATAAGGCAAAAATTGAAAAACGTATAACTGAAATTACTACAGTAGAACAGGCTGAACAGATAGATATTTCTAGCTTAGTTATCCCTGAATTTAAGTTAGATAAAACAGTTTTTGAAGATCCTGAAAATCCACAACCTGAAGAATGTCTACAAGTGGTCGATCAATTCTTTGGGGCTGTTGAATGGGAAGAAGATACTGAAGCGCAAAATATTGTCGATGACTTCTTTAGCCAGGTGGAAGCTAGTGCTGAAAATCCAATAGAAAACCTAGTTGCAGTAGATGAACCAGAACAAACGGAAAACCTTATTGCAGTTGATGACACTGAATTTAGTCATGACGAAATGGAAAATCTGGTTGCAGCAGATGAATCAGATCCTCTGGCCATGATTGCAGAAATGGAAAATCTGATTGCAGTAGATGAACCAGAACAAGCGGAAAATCTAGTTGCAGCCGATGAATCAGATCCTCTAGCCATGATTGCAAAAATGGAAAATCTGATTGCAGTAGATGAACCAGAACAAGCGGAAAATCTAGTTGCAGTCGATGAAGGTCAAAACGGAGCTATAGAAAATTCAGATATTGATGACGTTTATCAGGCGTTTTCAGACCAAGTTAATTCTAAATAAGGAAACTATCATGAAAAAAATCTCTCTTACATTAATCAGCCTTGCCCTATCTTTTTCAGTTGTGGGCTGTACTTCAAATAAAGCCGTGACCAGTCCTAATGGCTTTTCATCTAAAGCGGTTAATCAGCCTGACACTGTAAAAAACTATATGCAAAGCATAGCTGTATATCAGCAAAATAAAGATTTAAGCACTGAAACTGAAAGAAAAATTGAACTTCTAACAGACAAATATATTCAAACCAAAATGATTATTGACGAAGCAGCACGTCGCCAAAATATTTCTAATCAATAAGGACTTGATCATGACTGAAGCAAACAAGGTCGATAAACCTAGTTTTAATAAAGAACAAACAGGCTATACCAAACTTGGCCAGACGTTAGAAACAAATCAAGCTGAAGTCAATTCGATTGAAAAAGCTGAAAATATAGATATTTCAAAAAGTACAAAAGGTATTAATCAAGATCCTGAAGAAACTAAGGTAACTGATACCAAAAAGCTAAAAGCTGATGACAGTAAAGAATCTAGTGAAGAAGGCATACCTAAAGCATTGCTCAATAAATATTATGTGGTAGATGACAAATATCACTTTAAAAGTAATCCTGAAAAAGTAGCTTTTGAAGATTCTGGAAAAGCTTTAAAAACCACAATTGATGATAAACATATTGCTGCTTCAATGGTGGAGGTAGCAAAAGCTAAAAAATGGGAAACAATACAGGTTAAAGGCTCTGAAGAATTTAAACGGAATGTATGGCTGGAAGCTTCAATGAAGGGCATGACAGTAAAGGGTTATGAACCTCGTGATATTGATCTAGCCTTGCTCAATGATATGAAAAAAGAACAAGGTAAAGAGGTAGTTCACAATACTATTGAAAAGGGTAATGAACGCCAGAAAGAGAAGCCTTTAAATGAGAAGGATAAAGTAGATCCTGCACAGGAACGGAAGGAAAAAATTAATAACCTGTCAGAACAGGAAAAAGCTTTACTGACAGTTTTTGATAAAAAAATGAAAGCTGACGGTTTCACAGAAAAGCAGCGCACAGCCAGTATAGACGTTGCGGTTGAACAGCTTAATCAGAAAAAAATGCACGTTGGAAAATTGGTAGATCATGGTGAAGCACCTTATAAGCATGATCCTAAAAATAACAGTAGCTACTACGCCACTATTGAAAATAGTAAAGGTGAAAAAAGTACAATCTGGGCGAAGGATCTGGAACGTACTTTGAAAGAACAAAATATCATTAAGAATGATGATATTGTCCTGACCTATAAAGGGTCTAACAAAGTCGAAGTGAATACTAAAGAAATTGATCCTAAAACTGGACTGCCAACAGGCGCAAGAGTTCAAACATTGGCAAATAAAGGGAAGTGGGAAGCTCAAAGCTTGAGTAAATTGAAAGAAACAACTGAAAAAGCTTTAACCAAAAATGATAAAACTAAGCTTCAGATTCAACATAATGCCGATATTCAAAATCAGAAATTTCATCAGCCAAAATTAACGGCTTATGATGCCAATGCTCCAAAACAGCAGCCAGTACAGCAGCCACAAGTTAAAACTCAAGAGAGAAATAAAAATAAAGATATATCTCGATAATCTAGGCCACGAAAACACCCATTACGGATGTTTTTTTATATCTCGCTAATAGATCAAATGGGAGTAGTTCATTTTCTGCGGTCGCTATTTAAAAAGCACAGCTTTTTAAAGCTCACTGGAAAATTAACGGTAATCAGGGAAGGGGAAATTTAACTGATTGCGTCAGTTCGCAAAGTAGACACTTTGCTCTGATATGTCTGCTATGGATCTCCAATAGATAGGTAGAATAGATGCCTGGACAATAGCTGCAGCTTGCAGCAATTGTCCAAGCATCGGGATTAGACGTTTTAGAGATTATGGACCAGACAATAACATTGGCAGTCCATGATCTACTAAACCAATAGAAGGTTAAACTTTGGATATCGCTTGTATTGTCCACCTGTGGACTATATAATCAAATTTAATCTGATTAAGGACGGTAAATAATGACAAATGCAGATTTTAAACTGCTAGTTGAATCATTGGGGTTCTATAATGCTGAAGCAGTAAGGGATTATTTCAAAGCTATAGGCTTTAATGAATCTATTAACGTCCGACCAATCCAATATTGGTTAAATGGTAAGAGTGTAGCTCTCAATATGCCGATTCCAGACGATGTGGTTGAGCATTTTAAGCAGCTTGAACAAATGAAAATTGAATTATCTAGCCAAGAAAAATTTAAGAGAAATAGCTTTCTCTACAAAGATAAATATTTAATGTGGGAAAAATTCCCTGAATTAAATGGATTGCCTTGCACATACCTTAACCAATTAATGGTTCTGGTGAATATGCTTCATGGTTATAGAGAAATGCAGTATTGCTCAAGCTACTAAGGATCATGGAATGAAAAATCAGGATCTTTCTATTGTCGAGTTAATTAACAAATGCAATAAAATTGTCTATACGATCTGCGGATTATTAGTCTCACTAACTGCCTTATCTTTTGCCAGATAATTTCTGAATTTTAGTATCCTTTATCTTTTAATCTTACTTATTCCATTCTTTGCACTTATGTACTGGATGATAAAAATTACCGAGGAAATAAAAATGAGAAAATTTTAAAAGAATCTTCTTAAGAAATGAGTAAATCGTATAACTCATGATCTAGTCTAGGAGAGTGGTGGTAGTCCACTATGTGAGTTAATAAGATTTTAAGTAGTCATCATCGATTTATAAGATATTGAATATCGCTCTCAGAGCAGCAATTTATTCGTAATTAAGTATAATGACGAACTCAATTACCCTCATTGCTATAAGCTCCAGATCTCAAGTCACGCATACATAAATCACATTATTACTTTACAGCAGAATGGGAAAAACTCCCTAGCGCTATACGAGATCAATTTAAAAAGAAACTAGCCAAAGTCATAGAGCAGCCCCATATTCCAAAGAATATGCTTAGAGGCGATCTTGTAGGCTGCTACAAAATTAAATTATTAAAGGCTGGAGTTCGATTAGTTTATCAAGTCAAAGATGATCAAGTAGTTATCCTACTTATCACTGTTGGAAAACGAGCTGACAGCATAGTTTATGACGAAGCAAAAAAGCGTATTAAAGACTAAAAATGGGAGCTAGTACACTCGGAAAAATTCTGAACTCAGCTAACATTTCCTGAAGTTCACGATCGCTAATGCCATATTTACAATACCAGCGCACAGCCCAAAGAATGATTCCGCCCTGAAAATGCCGACCATAGAAGGGATTCATACACTGAAACTTTAGCTAAAACAGTCTTCAGCTTACCATTCGTGGTTATTTGCAACAGTGCCATAAAAATTATAAAATTCAATTTTTTACTCTTATTTCTTTGTAAAAAGAATACAATTAAATTTTTTTCTTACGGAAAGATTTACTTTTAAAGTTCTATTCAGTATGCTTTTTGCGAATCTTGAGATGATTTTTTCGTATGCCAAATAATAAGTTTTCAAAACTTATTCTTGTGTTTGTCCTGTTTTTGTTTGCTATAACAACGACGGGGATTTACACTTGGGCGCCAGTTTTGGTTAAAAATCTCGATCATCATCATGAAGTGGTTATTTCAGCCGATACTGCTGCAGACTCTAGCCAATGGTCATTAGCCCATGTTGATGAACAGCCAGCTATAGCGCAAGAAGATACAAAAAATCACAGCTGGAAAAGTTATGATGAACCGCAATTTCATCATACGGTAAAACCGATTCAAGCAGTTGATCAGGTCTCTATAGATCCTGTTTTCCTCATTAGCTTTCTGCTACCTCTTATCCTGTTTTTCCTGCATTATTTTGAACGTTTGATTCGAATATTTGATGTCAGAAAGAGACTAGGTTTTTTATGTAATTCTTACACATATTCAAAGTCATTAATCGTCCTTAGAAATTGATTTTCCTATACAAAAAATAATTTTCATTTTTTTGTATAGGTAGAATTATGTCTAAAAAAACACAGCTTTTTATAGCCTGTGGTCTAGCAGTAGCATCGATATACGCAAATTCAGCGTCAAATTATGCACAGCTTCAACAACAGGTCATTGCAAATGACTCTATATTAAAGAGTTTGCAAAATTCCCAAACTGCTTTTGACGTGAATCAAAAGTTTGCTGGCAAATTGAATAATCCAATATTCAATGCCGAATTGGATAATCTTGGAAATTCCAAGTTGAAGGAATTAGATGGTCCTTCAACCATGATTGGCTTATCTCAAGAGATTCCACTCAATAACAAACGTGCATTACGTCAGCAGGTTGCAGGTCTTCAAGGCACTACCAACGAATACGAAATTGTAAAACGACAGGCTGCCTTAAAAGCTGATTTACGCATTTGCATGTCAAATTGGTTTGTCGCATCGCAACGTGCGCAGATATATGCGACAGAAAGCAAACTCAATGCACGTCAAGCAAATGTATTGAATGAAAAATTGAAATTCGGCCGAGTCATTCCATCCGAAGTTCAACTCAGTGCAGCATTGTCTTCTGAGTCTAAATTGCGTCATTCCAATGAGCTAAAAAAGATTCAGTATCAAAAAAATTTATGTTCTAAATTCATCCCAGATTTACCTAGCCAAGCCGTTGAAGTTCCTTTAACAATTAACTTTTCTGACAAAACCAGTTTAAGCGAGCGTGAAGCAAGTTTAAAAAGTCAGCTTGCAAAATCTCAATTTGAGTTAGCAAAAAAAGAAGCTGTACCTGATATCACGGTAGGTGTTGGCGTTCGTAACTATCAAGAAACCAATGACAAGGTATTTCTAGTATCAACGTCCATACCACTTCCCGTGTTTAACCGTAATAACGGCAAAATCGCTATTGCTCAAGCAGAGCAAAATTATGCGGAGACACGTTCAGTACTCACTGCACGAAACACAAAAATTGAATTAGAAAATAAACAAATTCAGATTTCAAATCTGATTGATGCCATACATCAGTATGACAAAACCTTGCTTCCTGCGACCAATGAAAGTCTTCGTATTGCTGAAATGGGTTATCAGGCAGGGAAAATTTCACTGCTTGAATTTAATAGCATTAAACAAATTTGGCTGGATAAGCATTTGGCACGTTATGACCTGTGGTTGGCTTTGCAAAATGAAATTGCCGAAGTTGAACGCAATTATGTCACTGACTTGGCGAAGGAATAAGGGGAAATACAATGAATCAGCCTAAGAATACATTGATCGCTTCAGGGGCAATTGCATTACTGGTCGTGCTTTGTGCGATCGCTTGGTACAAAACATCAAACAAGCCTGTGACATCTGGGCATGGGGAGGCTGTCGAAGAAAAAGTGGCAGTTCCTGGAGATGAAAAAGGGCCTCATGGCGGTCGCTTATACCGTGATGGTGATTTTGCGGCAGAGGTGAAAATTTTTGAAGAAGGTGTAGAGCCTCACTTGCGTGTGTATGGTTATTTCAAGGATGAACCATTAAAGCCATCTGAGCTCCAAGCCAATATTTATATTAAACGTTTAGATGCCGAGCAAAACATCAGTTTTACACCGGAAGGTGATTACTTGATTGGCAATGAAATTGTCTATGAACCACATTCATTTCTAATGGTCGTTAATGTGAGTTATCAAGGCAAAAAACATAGCTGGAAATGGGATACCAAAGAAGGCCGTGTCACGATGCCAGACTCAAGCTTAAAAAGCAGTGGATTAGAGGTGCTGAAGGTTCAGCCGATGCAATTTGAAACTGCGTTGGAGCTTAAAGGTGAATTGAAGTTTCCAGATAATTTTGAAAGCCTTGTGACACCAAAGGCAAGTGGCACATTGCTGAAAACCTATCGCTCGATTGGAGATAAAGTCAATCAAGGTGATTTGCTAGCAGTGGTGCAAAGTCAGGAACTGATTCGTATCTCTGCAGAACAAAAAATTGCGCAAGATAATTTACAATTTGCCCGAAAAAAAATGGAGCAGGAGCGAAGCTTGTGGCAAAAACGTGTTTCACCAGAAGTTGACTATATCAATGCGAAGCGTGAATACGATGATGCACTTGTCCGTGTGAATGAACAAAACAGTTTAATTCGTTCTTATGGCGGGGCAGGAAACGGTACGATTGAAGTACGTGCTGCTATGTCGGGTACAGTCCTAGAAGTTCTTGGAGCTGTGGGGGCAAATGTGAACCCATCAACACCACTTTTCAAGATAGCCAATACATCTCAGCTTTTGGCTGTTGTCAATGTGCCAGCAGATAAACTGAATTTGATAAACCCAAATAACAAAGTAACAGTAAAAGCTGAAGCACCGAATACGGAAGAAGCGCTAGGACGTATTAAATATATTAGTGATGTTATTGATCCTAAAACTCGTACTGCACAAATCTTTGTCGAAATTCCGAATCAGTTTAAATGGCGTTCAGGTCAGTTGATTAGCGCTCATATTTTTGAAAAAGAAAGTATGAAAGCCATGGTGATTCGTGAAGATGCTTTACAGAACTTCCGGGATTGGGATGTGGTGTTTATTCGTGTAGGGAATGATTTCGAAGCTCGTCCACTAGAGTTGGGGGATAAATTTAATGGTTTCATCGAGGTGAAATCAGGTTTAAAACCTGGACAACTTTATGCAGCAGGCAATTCTTATTTACTAAAAGCTGAGCTAGGTAAATCTGGCGCTTCTCATGATCACTGATAAGGGGAGCGACTATGTTTGATCAAATTGTAAAATTCTCGATAAGAAGTCGATGGTTTGTACTTTTGACCTTCTTGTTGATTGGTGCATTAGGCGTTTATAACTACTTTAAACTGCCTATTGATGCCGTACCTGATATTACCAATGTTCAGGTTCAGATTAACAGTGAGGCAAAAGGGTTATCTCCACTTGAGATGGAAACTCAAGTAACTTATCCAATTGAGACAGCCTTGGCTGGTATTCCAAATCTTGATTACACGCGTTCAGTGTCTCGATATGGTTTATCGCAAGTTACTGCAATCTTTGATGAAGGCACTGATATTTATTTTGCACGCCAATTGGTGAATGAAAAACTACAAGGTGTAACTGCAAGTTTACCGGGTGGTATTTCTACATCGATGGGTCCTGTGTCTACAGGTCTTGGCGAAATTTTCATGTATACCGTGGAAAACAGTAAAGATAGTCCAAATCCTTTATCGCCAACAGAACTTCGTACTCTTCAAGATTGGGTGATTAAACCACAATTACGAAATGTCGAAGGTGTCAATGAAATCAACACCATTGGTGGATATCTTAAGCAATTTGTCGTGCGCCCTAACTATGCTTATATCCGTAGCATTGGTTTAGATCAGCAAGATATTGTGGAAGCGATTTCTAAGAATAGCTCAAACAAAGGTTCAGGCTATATCGAAAAAAATGGTGAACAGTATTTAATTCGTTCAGACTCGCAAATCAATTCTATCGAGCAAATTAAGAATATCCCAGTAACTACAAGTAATGGTTATATCCTACGCTTGAGTGATGTTGCTGAAATTTCGATTGGTCATGAACTTCGTACTGGTGCAGCAACTAAAGATGGTCAAGAAGTTGTGCTTGGCACAGCCTTTATGCTTATTGGTGAAAACTCGAGAAATGTTGCACATGCTGTTGATGAAAAGTTAAAAGAAGTCCAAAAATCACTACCAGAAGGTGTAGAAGCATCTGCTGTTTATAACCGTACTACTCTGGTTGATGCCACCATTGAAACAGTGAAAAAGAACCTTCTAGAAGGTGCAATTCTCGTTATCGTAGTCCTGTTTATTTTCCTTGGACATTTCCGTGCTGCATTAATTACTGCCATGGTTATTCCGTTGTCTATGCTCATGACTATTACAGGGATGGTAAACCAAAAGATCAGTGCCAACTTGATGAGCTTGGGGGCTTTGGACTTCGGTATTATTGTAGATGGTGCAGTTGTTATTGTTGAAGCATCATTGGCGAAACTTGCGCTAAAACAAAAAGAGTTGGGTCGAGTTCTAACGCGTCAAGAACGCTTTGCCACAGTGTTCGAAGCTACACGTGAATCACGCAAAGCAATTTTGTACGGTCAACTGATCATTATCATGGTGTATTTGCCGATCATGACGCTGTCTGGTGTTGAAGGTAAGATGTTTACCCCTATGGCGTTGACTGTGGTAATGGCGCTCTTGGCTGCTATGATTCTTTCAATCACATTTGTACCAGCTATGGTTGCTTTGGTGACTTCAGGTAAAGTGAAAGATGAGGAATCCAAAATTGTACACTGGATCAAAAACTTCTATAACCCAATCCTTGATTGGTCTTTAAATCACCGCTATAAGCTGATTGCTTTTGTCGCTATCTTCTTTGTTTTTAGTGCAAGTTTATCGACACGCTTAGGTTCTGAATTTATTCCATCTTTAGATGAAGGTGATGTTGCGTTACATGCCCTACGTATTCCTGGTACTTCTTTAACTCAAGCGATTGAAATGCAGTATGCACTTGAAAAAGAAATTAAGGAAATTCCTGAGGTTAAAACTATTTTTGCCAAAGTTGGTACGGCTGAAATTGCAACAGATCCAGTTCCACCAAACGTGGCAGATAATTTCGTTATTCTAAAACCTCGAGATCAATGGCCTGATCCTGATAAAGAGAAATCAGAAGTCGTTGCCGAAATTGAGCGTGTATCCAAAGCTGTTTACGGTAATAACTATGAATTTACTCAACCGATTCAGATGCGTTTTAACGAGCTAATCTCAGGTGTGCGTACGGATGTGGCTGTCAAAATTTCTGGTGATGATCTTGATCAGCTCCTTGAATTAGGTGAAGAAGTTGCTGAAATTTTAGAAGGCGTTAATGGTACTGCTGATCTCAAAGTTGAGCAGATGACAGGTTTGCCTATGGTCTCAGTTGAATTAAAACGAGACATGATTGCGAATTATGGATTAGATGCTGAAGATGTTCAAAACCAAGTTGCGAGTCTAATTACTGGACAGACAGCAGGTCTTGTTTTTGAGGGTGATAAAAAATTCGATATTGTTGTACGGATGGATGAAAGTTCAGTAACAGATTTAGAAAAGCTATACCAAGTGCCGATGAATTTGCCAAATGGAACCAGCGTATTGCTATCTGAACTGATTGAACTAAAGACCATTCAAGGTCCAAACCAAATCTCTCGTGAGAATGGTAAGCGTCGAATTGTAATCACAGCCAATGTCCGTGGTACTGACATTGGTAGCTACATTGCTGAAGCACAAGCAAAGATTGATGAAGGTTTCAAGCTGCCAGAAGGTTATTGGCTTTCATGGGGGGGTACGTTTGAACAAATGGAGTCTGCAACCAATCGCCTAATGATTGTCGTGCCAATCGCATTACTGATGATTTTTGTAATGATTTACATGGCACTTGGTAACATTCGTAATAGTGTATTGGTATTTACAGGTGTTCCATTTTCATTGACAGGCGGTGTGATTGCACTTGCATTGCGCGATATTCCTTTATCGATCTCTGCTGTAGTTGGTTTTATTGCGTTGTCAGGGGTCGCTGTTTTAAATGGGTTGGTTCTGGTTTCAGCCATTCAAAGACGACTTGAACAAGGTCAAGAACTTATCTCTGCAGTTAAAACAGGGGCATTGGAGCGATTACGTCCAGTCTTAATTACAGCTTTAGTTGCATCTCTAGGCTTTATCCCAATGGCTTTAAACGTCGGGATTGGCTCAGAAGTTCAGCGTCCAATCGCTACTGTGGTCATCGGTGGGATTATATCTTCGACCTTATTAACCTTGATTATTCTGCCAACACTTTATGTCTGGTTTAATCAAAAGCGAAGACCAAAAGAACCTACTCAACCTATTCCATATTCAGAATAATCGTTTTCAGGAATAGACCCATGATGAGTATAGTGCGAGATCAAAATCTGAAAATTGTCAAAATCTGGCTGGCCTGTATTTTGAGTCTCGTGCTGTGCTTGCATTTTAATCAGCATGCTTCAGAAATAAGTGTAATTGAACATTATTCAAATCTTGATGTAGCTCATGCACATCAGCATGAATCTGTGCAAATGCATATGCATACCGATAACCTCTATGAGCATGTCGTGGGATATGCTGCTATAAAACTTCTTGCACTAATATTGCTGCTTTCTACAGGGAAAATACGCGATCGTATTCAGCGTTATATCTTTTTGATGGCCAGTCGAATTTTTAAACCACCAAAAACATTAAAGGTTTTTTCGATTCTTTTATTTTTTTTGGAGTTTAAATTGATGACGAATTATTTTTCACAATATGTGAAGAACAAAATCGGCTTGAAACTATTTGTGGTATTGAGTTTGATTTTATTCAGTCCTGTCTTATTGGCACATGGTGTTGCCGAAGGGGATAAGGGCTATATCCAAGAAATATATGGTGTCCATGTGATTCCATTTATTTACTTGGGCGCTAAACACATGGTGACTGGCTATGACCATTTACTTTTTTTGGTTGGGATTATCTTTTTCCTTTATCGAATGAAGGATATTGGCCTGTATGTCAGCCTGTTTGCCATTGGGCATTCAATCACCATGCTGGTTGGTGTGTATTACAACATTTCGATGAATGCTTACATTATTGATGCCATTATTGGTTTTTCTATTGTTTACAAGGCTTTGGATAACCTTGGTGCATACCAGCGCTGGTTTGGTTTTCAACCGAATACAAAGATTGCGACGCTAATCTTTGGTTTGATCCATGGTTTTGGTTTGGCCGTGAAAATTCAAGAATATGAAGTGCCTGAAGATGGGTTATTAGCCAACTTAATCTCATTCAACATTGGTGTTGAATTAGGTCAATTTATGGCGCTCTGTATCATTTTATTGTTAATGACCATGTGGAGAAAGACCTCTTTTTTCTTCAAAACGGCATATCAGAGTAACGTATTTCTCATGTTCCTTGGTTTTCTATTGGTGGGTCTTCAGCTCACTGGATACTTCACTCAATAAAAGGTTTTAAGCAATGTATAACAATGAAATTCCAAAAGATGTTGAACTTCCATCATCTAAAAAGTTAATTAAATCTACCATTATTGCAGCTGTGAGCGCAGTCGTGGTTCTCGTGACCTGTGTAATGCCAGCAGAATATGCCATTGATCCTACCGGTATAGGTAAAGTACTTGGTTTAACCAATATGGGTGAGATTAAGCAGTCACTTGCAGAAGAGTCTGAAAATGGTATGGGTGTGACAGAAAGCTCATCAACTGATGGAACTGTAGATTCTAATGCTCAAGTGGTAAGTCCAGTTGAAGAAGATATTGTTGCTCAGACAGCGGTTATGCCCGGAATTATGAAAGACTCAATTAGTATTGAACTTAAACCTGGTCAAGCAACTGAAGTCAAAGTAAAAATGCCTGAAGGTGCCAGCGTGAATTTTGATTGGAAAACTAATGGTGGTGGCTTGAATTACGATTCTCACGGTGATCCTGTAAATGCACCTAAAGATTTTTACCATGGTTATGGAAAAGGTCGTAATGAAACAGCACAACAAGGTACTTTAACAGCAGCATTTGATGGCTCTCATGGTTGGTTCTGGCGCAATCGTACAGAGCAGAACGTGACGGTAACACTGAATGTTGAAGGTCAGTTTAGCGAGATGAAAAAAGTTTTTTAAGTTTGAAATAATCTCCTTGGACTAGTCCAAGGAGATCTTAATTGGCATAAATGGTTAGGTTCTGAATAAGGAGTCTCTAAAATGCTTGAAGTATTAAAAAACACAACCTATAGACATTTGTTCTTGGCCCAAGTGATCGCACTTGTTGGTACAGGGTTGATTACGATTGCACTTGCATTACAAGCCTATGATATTGCCAAAGGTCAAGCCGCAGAGGTTTTAGGCATCGCCTTAGCCATTAAGATGATTGCCTATATTGGAGTTGCACCAATTGCATCTGCTTTTGCAGAACGTTTGCCACGTAAAAAAGTACTTGTTACTCTGGATATTATTCGGGCTTGTACAGCATTGTGTTTACCTTTCGTGACGCAAATTTGGCAAATTTATGTGCTTATTTTTATTTTGCAATCAGCTTCAGCAGCATTTACCCCGACTTTTCAAGCCATGATTCCTGATGTACTGCCAGAAGAAAAAGAATATACCAATGCCTTGTCATTATCTCGCTTAGCTTATGATTTAGAAAATATTATTAGCCCAATGCTGGCTGCATTTTTATTGACCTACATCAGTTATCACAATTTATTCTTAGGAACTGTAATTGGATTTATTGGTTCAGCATTATTTGTCGTGAGTGCCAAACTTCCTAGGGCTAAAGTTCCTGAATTTAAAGGCGTGTATTACCGTATTAAGCAAGGGGCAAAAATTTATTTAAATACCCCACGCTTGAAAGCTCTCTTGGCACTCAATCTTGCTATTGCATCAGCAAGCGCGCTGGTCATTGTAAATACTGTGGTATTGGTACAATCCACTTTTAAATTAACAGAACATGCAACTACATTAGCATTTGGTTTGTTTGGCTTGGGTTCAATGCTTTCAGCTTTCATCCTACCCCAAATTATAGATAAATTTGCAGACCGCAAAGTAATGCTTGCAGGTACTGCTATCCTTGTGATTGGCTTATTTATGGGCTATTTCATTGGCAATTTTAATAACTTATTGGTGCTGTGGTTTATTTTAGGTATTGGCTATTCAGTTGCACAAACACCGACAGGACGTTTAATTCGTAAATCTGCAGACAGTGAAAACCGCACTGCATTATTCGCAGCTCAATTTGCATTTTCTCATGCTTGCTGGCTGATTACCTATCCTTTGGTGGGCTGGCTCAGTACCAACTTTGGAACATTATTTACCTTTATTCCAATGGCCATTATTGCTGTTCTTGCATTCATTGCAGCAAGCTTACTTTGGTCAGCAAGAGATGATGAGGTGAAAGAACATCATCATGCAGATTTACCACCAGATCATGCACATCTCCTCGAACATAATAAGGATGGTAAACATGAACATGAATTCATGGTCGATCATTACCATCAGCATTGGCCGAAATAAGCTAAGCTTATTGAATAGATTAAAAGATAGAAAATGTGCTTTGAATAAAAAATACAATTCTTATTTTGCATTCTAGTTCAAGTACTCAAATATGCTCCTGTTAGAGAGATACAGTGATGAAAATTTTAAAATCAACAGATCAAAGTTTCGAAAATTCACTTTCAGAATTACTCAGTTTTGAAACCGTTACCGATGCTCAATTGGTCACTACCGTAGATCAGATTATCCAGGCAGTCCGAGTGGGAGGTGATGATCAGTTATTAAAATATACGCAGCAATTTGATCAGCATCCGGCACTTGAGTTTTCAGAACTGGTTTTGTCACCAGAGATGCTAAAAAATGCATTTGATGAATTGGGGGATGAGGTCAAAAATGCGTTGGAATTTGCTGCTCAACGCATTAGAAAATTTCATGAAGCACAACTACAGTCAGGTTGGACGATTGAAGATCAATTTGGTAATACCTTGGGACAAAAGGTGACTCCTTTAGATCGTGTTGGGATTTATGTACCCGGAGGTTTAGCATCATATCCTTCATCAGTGCTGATGAATGCGATTCCTGCAATGGTTGCTGGTGTTAGTGAAATCATTATGGTTGTACCTGCACCTAAAAGAAAACTGAATCAATTGGTATTGGCGGCGGCCTATCTTGCAGGTGTTGATCAGGTCTTTACTATAGGCGGTGCACAAGCCGTAGCGGCTCTAGCGTATGGCACTGAAAGTATTCCTCGTGTAGATAAAATTACCGGGCCGGGCAATAAATATGTAGCTGCTGCAAAACGAGCTGTATTTGGGCAGGTGGGGATAGATATGATTGCAGGACCCTCTGAAATTGCGGTTTATGCTGAATCGGACTGTAATCCAGAATGGCTTGCCATGGATTTGCTATCCCAAGCAGAGCATGATCCTGTAGCACAGGCCATTTTTATTACTGATGATGAACAGGTATTGCAACAGGTTCATACTGCTTTACATCAGCATTTAGAAGTACTGCCTAGAGGAGATATCGCACGAGAATCGATTAATAATCGTGGAGCAATGATTCTTGTTCGGGATCGAGCAGAGGGCATTGATGTGATTAATCGAATTGCTCCTGAGCATCTCCAGCTCTGTGTTGAGCAACAAATTGCGCAAGATATGACGACGGGTATTCGTCATGCGGGGGCTATTTTCATTGGAAAGTATACTGTCGAAGCCGTTGGTGATTACTGCGCTGGACCGAACCATGTTTTGCCGACTTCAGGAACTGCACGGTTTTCATCACCTTTGGGAGTATATGATTTTCAAAAGAGATCCAGTTTGATCATGTGTTCTGAGCAAGGTGTTAAACCACTGGCACACGTCGCTGACATTCTCGCTCAACAGGAAAATTTAGATGCCCATGCACGTTCGGCCCGTTATCGTACTTAATCAATTTATTTAATTAGAAAATGTTGGTTTATATCGGTTTATTTCTGAGTGCATTTGGTGCAGCGACTTTGCTACCTTTACAGTCAGAAGCAGTCCTAGTCGGACTGTTTTCTATGAAAACATATTCAGTGGGCTTTCTATTAATGGTCGCTACCTTTGGTAATGTTCTAGGTTCATGTGTAAATTGGTGGTTAGGTTTAAAAATTGAAATGCATAAGGATAAGAGTTGGTTTCCTGTAAAAAGGGAACAGATTATTCATGCTCAAGCACTATATGCAAAATATGGATCATGGACTTTATTATTGAGCTGGGTTCCTATCGTTGGTGATCCAGCAACATTGGTCAGTGGAATTTTGAAGGAAAAATTTATTCGGTTTTTAATTATAGTTACGATAGCTAAAGGTGGGCGGTATTTCGTCATTTATCTCATTTATTATAATATTTTTGCTATTTAACTTTTTATCTTGGTTAAATTGTGTACAATTTAAATTCTAATTTTAAGTCATTTAACGGGGATAATACTAATGAAAAAGATCTTAATACTTTGCTTATTAACATCATTGACCACAATAGTTAGCGCACACTCTGGTGGTACTAACTCTCAAGGCTGTCATACCAATAGTAAAACTGGTGATTATCATTGTCATTAAAAATTTGATCAGCCTTAGCACTTCAAAAAGAAGTGCTAAGGCTTGTGTCTTATAAATAGCGTTTTATTAATTTTAAAAACTCCTGTAATTCATCTTCATTGACATGTTCATGTTGATTGGCCAAAACATGTTCACGTAAATGCTGTTCTATAAGTTCATTCATCAAACCATTGATTGCGCCTTTAATCGCTGCAACTTGCTGTAATACCTCAATACAAGAATTTTCAGGCTTTAAAAGATTCTGTTCAAGAGAATTGGTTTGACCTTGGATTCGTCTAATCCGATTTAAAATTTTTTTGTTTTGATTTAAGTGAGACATACTATTCAACCTAAAAAAAATATACTATGGGGGAGTATTAATTGTGGTGCAATAAAATGCAATATCTAACTAATGTTAAAAGTAACCATTCTCATCAATTTGACCAAGGAAATCCTTTGGCTCAAAAGAAAATTTTGATCGCAACCATTCTTACAGGTGTAATGATGGTATTTGAAATTTTTGGAGGCTGGTTCTTTAATTCCATGGCTTTATTGGCTGATGGATGGCATATGAGTTCTCATATGTTGGCATTAGGCTTAGCTTATTTTGCTTATAAAATGGCTAGAAAATATGCTCGTGATCAGAGATTTTGTTTTGGTACATGGAAAATAGAAATCTTAGCTGGATATTCGAGTGCCATTTTATTGATGGTTGTTGCTGTATTCATGGGTGTTCAATCTATAGAACGTTTATTCAATCCTGTGAATATTCACTACAATGAAGCAATTTCAATTGCGATTGTCGGCTTGCTAGTTAATTTTCTTTGTGCCTGGTTACTACGTGAAGATGGTCACCACCACGATCATCATCACTCTCATGCTGAACATGATCATGAGGACCATGACTTAAACCAGAAAGCAGCTTTTCTTCATGTAGTAGCAGATGCGGTAACTTCTGTATTAGCGATTATTGCACTTTTCGCGGGGAAGTATTTTGGATGGGATTTTTTAGATGCAGTGCTCGGTATCGTAGGTGCATTGCTTGTAGCACAATGGTCTTGGGGATTGATCAAAGAAACAGGTAAAACTCTTCTGGATGCAGAAATGGAACATCCCATAGTAATAGAGATTCAAGAAGTTATTGAAGAATTAGATAGCCAAATTACGATTACTGATCTCCATGTATGGAAAGTAGGTAAAGGTAAATTTTCATGCATTCTTTCTCTAGAATTGCACAATGTTAATTTAACAGCAAATGATGTTCGAAAAGCACTCTCTATACATGAAGAAATCGTTCATATATCTGTAGAGATTCATTACAAATCTGATCTTCTCGCTGCGGTTTAAATATTCTCACTAGATGAGCAGGTCATTAGACCTGCTCATCTATGTATTACAAACTGAATTTAATAATCAGTCCTAAAATAGCGGCTACGCCAATAACTCTCAATACGCTTTGATTAAATTTAAATAATGCGATACATGCTGCTAAGGTAATCACTGCGGCTATGTAGTCAAATTGTCCATCAAAGCCTTTTGGCCACAGTACGTGATAAGCAAAGAACAAAGCCAGATTTAGTATTACACCTACTACCGCAGCTGTAATAGCAGCCAGTGGGGCTGTAAACTTAATTTGGTTGTGGGTAGATTCTATAATTGGAGCCCCTGCTAAAATAAACAAGAATGAAAAAATGAAGGTGAACCAAGTAACGATGATTGCTCCTAAAGCCCCAGCAATAAATTGGTAATCTACCCCTAGTAAATCATTACTATAGGCACCAATGAACCCAACAAAAGCTACCACCATAATTAATGGACCGGGGGTGCTTTCACCTAATGCCAAACCATCAATCATTTGTGTCGGACTTAACCAGTGATAGTAATTTACTGCACCTTGATAAACATAGGGTAAAACAGCATAGGCTCCACCAAAGGTCATTAATGCAGCTTTAGTAAAGAACCATGCCATTTGGGTATATGCATGATCCCATCCAAAGATATAGAACAAACTTAATAATGGAATGAACCATAAAAAGGTAGCAATAGTAATAATTTTAGCAAGGCGTGACCACTTAAATAGCGCATGTTCAGGCGTAGGCGTATCATCATCAATAATAGCTTTACCATATGATTTACCATTCGATTGATGCACATTACTGGAAAAAAATTCAGGATATTTTTTACTAGTGAAATAGCCAGTTAAAGCTGCCAGTAAAACAATTAAAGGGAATGGAGCGTTAAATACAAAAATGGCGATAAATGCAAAAAGGGCAATCAACCAAAGAAATCTATTTTTAAGAGATTTACTCCCAATACGGTAGGTCGCATGGAAGACAATAGCTGTTACAGCAGGCTTGATGCCGTAAAACAACCCAGAAATGATAGGAACATCGGCAAATTTGACATAGATCCAAGACAAAGCGATTAAAATAAATAGAGAGGGTAAGACAAAAAGAATGCCAGCAATTAACCCCCCTTTAGTTTTATGCATTAGCCAGCCAATATATGTGGCTAATTGTTGGGCTTCAGGGCCAGGTAATAACATGCAGTAATTTAAAGCATGCATAAAACGCTTTTCAGAAATCCATTTCTTTTCTTCTACGAGCTCCTGATGCATCACAGCAATTTGTCCAGCCGGACCACCAAAACTTATAAATCCTAATTTCAACCAAAACAGAATTGCTTCTTTAAAGCTAATTTCAGTAGTGATTTCTACTACATTATCTTCAAGTTTATTCATGTTTTTTCACCACTGAAATTAGTAAACAGACCATCAAAGATTTGATTTGAAAGCTGTACAAGCTGATCGTCATCCTGAATGCTGGATCTTAAACCTTGCATAATTTTCTCAAAGCCAATAGCTTCAGGTGGTTCATTGCCTCCTATATCTAAGTAATGTACGATTTCTGCAACTTTTTTTAATGCGGGTGTTTCTAGGTTAAAGCTGTGTAATAGAACCTCGAATGAAACTAAATCATTGATGTGGGTAAAGGTAGCCCCATCAAAGTCGAAACCGATCGCTTCAGGAGGACAGTCATTAATATTATTTAGCCAAAGAAATGTAGGGTTATGATCAATAAATTTCTGAATGAGCCAAGCACAAGCTAAGCGATCTATCCAGGGACGTTTGCGTGTAACCCAGACTTTATTTTGGAATGTGTGCTTAGATAAGGTTTGAATTTGATCGTGTTGCACATTCGGTTCATCAATTTCACCTAAATGTGCAATCTTTAGTTCTAATCTGCTTAAATTGTTGAGAGCAGTGTGTTGAAGCTCATTTGGAAAGAAGTCAATTTCGATAAGCGCAGTTAAACTTTTTCTCAATTTTCTAATAGTTTTTAAATGTTCATTTTTTTGATTTACATCAAGATTTTTTTCTAATGCTTTAAGCTGAACTAAAAATTCATCGTATTCAAATTTACGATCAAACAATTGTATTAAATTTAGATTTTCTGGGCAATCTGCATGGAAAACATATGCACTGCCATCAGCCGTGATGTGCTCTTCAATAATTGTGTCGAATTTTGAACTGTATTTGAATGGTAGTAAGTAAACGCCATCCCTAAGCATTACTGCACCACAACTTTTTATGGAGCGCCAGATTCTCATTCTGACAGTGGCACTTTGTGATGAGAGGCTAGAAATTAGAATTGAAATTTTCATGTAATAAACTCTACTTTATATGTAAAGAATATTACAATTAATTTTATTTTAAGTATAGTTGTTTGTTTTCCGGTCTTCTATAATTTATATTTTTTATTTAAAATCATATATTTGTAAAATATTTATAAATTAAATATAGTCGCCAATTTCAATTGAGTTATTCACTGGCTTTTAAATAGCGGTATACCGCTTGGCGACTAATTCCAAATGCCTGACCTAATGCCATTTTTGAAGGGTACTTCCCTTCCTTCCATGCTTGTCGTAAAGCTTCAGCCTGGTCAGGATTCAATTTATGTACCCGGCCTTTGTACTTTCCTTGAGCAGAGGCTAGTTTAATTCCTTCTTTTTGCCTCTCTAGAATGATCTCACGTTCGAACTGTGCAAAAGCACCCATCAATTGCAGCATCAAATTATCCATCGGGGTGGCTTGGGCAGTGAATGTAATATTTTCTTTTACAAACTGGATAGCGATCCCTCGTTTAACCAATTTATCTACTTCAGTGACCAAATCTTTTAGGCTTCGTGCAAAACGATCCATGGAATGTACAATCACCCTGTCCCCTTCCCGAACATAGTTCATCATCTCTTGAAATTTTGGTCGGTCGGTATTTTTACCAGAAGCACGGTCAACAAAAATCCGGTCAACTTCAATTCCCTCAAGTTGACGTCCAGTATTTTGCTCGACTGAACTGACCCGGACATACCCTACTTTTTGACCTTTCACTCTTTCATGCCCCAATTGGATAAAAATGAACAATTTCGTAAATTATAAACCTTTAATATCAATGTTACATGTTACTTATGATTAAAAATCATTTAAATGATACAAGTTTTTACGAACTTTTAAAGTGTTACTTTGGGGTATACTCTAAATATACACATCTGAATAAAGAGTTTTTTCTTATTCATCAGAGATTGAAAAAGTAATTAGTCAATTAATTTCGATTAAGCAGTGGAACTAATGAAAGTTGTGGAACATTGATCAAATAGTAAGCGTGGAACATGAAAAATCATAAAAAAAGCCCGAACAGGGATGTTCGGGCTATAAAATAGAAACTACAGCATTGATTTCTATAGATAATTATAACACATTTCGTATAAGGTGTATTATGTTAATTTTAGAAAAACTAATTGATTCTTGAAAGTAAACAGGCTTCCATTATCAGATATTAAGAGGTCTCAAATTCTTTCTGATAATAGATTAACTAATACTTTTAATTCATCTCGTAATTGATTTAAGTTATCAAACTCAATGTTCTTGGTAAGCTCTTTAGGAATCTTTTCTGCTTCAGCAGATAAGTCTCGCCCTTTATCTTTTAATGAAATAAAAACTCGTCTTTCATCATTAGGATCACGTGATCGATTAATTAGACCAGATGTCTCCATTCTTTTTAATAGTGGGGTTAATGTTCCACTATCAAGATGTAAAATTTGTCCAAGATCACCCACACTTACACATTCTTTTTCCCACAAAACCAACATCACTAAATATTGAGGATAAGTGAGTCCGAGAGGTGTAAGAAAAGGGCGATAAGCTTTTACGATTAAATTAGATGCAGCATAAATAGGAAAACATAGTTGCTCATCTAAGCAAAGCTGATTCTTGGACATAGCTTTTTATTTGGTATAGACAGTGGTAGACACCTGTATATTACCTCGAATAGCATTGGAATAAGGACATACTTGATGCGTTTGTTCCACGATTTTCTCTGCCTCAGCTTGTGAAATACCTGAAAGCGTGACATCTAAGTGTACTGTCAAGGCAAATCCACCATTGCCATTAGCAACCATTCCAACAGTACTCAGGACCTCTACATCGTTATCACGGATTTTATATTCTTTATTGCTACGAGTTACATGGATCACTGCATTTCCAAAGCATGCAGCATAGCCAGCTGCAAATAATTGTTCAGGATTCGTTGCATCACCTTTACCACCTAATTCTTTTGGCAAAGCCAATTTTAGTTCTAAGATACCATCTTCACTACGAATATTTCCTGAACGTCCACCGATTGCTTTAACCTGGGTAGAATAAAGATTACTCATTTTGATTACCTTTAAATAAATACATTGTGTGCAATATAATTGCACACAATGTATTTATGTCAACTGTTTTTTATATTCCATTTAACATAATGGCGGTTATACGAAATTAGTATGTTAGAACCCATTTAAAGTGTCTATATTCTCACCAATAAAAATGTCTAGTTTATGATGGTTTTCACCATCATGGACTGGATATAAATATAGATGCTGATCACTATGTCTGATAAAGAAATTCAACGTCTTGCAGTTCTGCAAGACGTTAGAGATCATCGTATTACCCAGGTCCGTGCTGCTGAAATCCTGAATCTTTCCACCCGTCAAATTACCCGGTTATTGCAG
>NZ_JARDAL010000025.1:0-56514 GCF_048957595.1 Acinetobacter sp. AS5
AAGTCCAATGATTCTACGAATACACCTAACTTTTTCAACTAACTACAAATGTGTCGCACTTGAGATTTGAATCTGCGAAATTAAAAAATATCCTGGAATTTATAAAGGAAGGTGAAAAGTTAGCATCAGGAACATTACTAAAAATCTTCAAGAATCAAAACAACTTAGAAATAGGTGGTGAATTACTCAATGCTTTAGATAAAGTCTATTTAATCCATCAATCTAAAATGCTCGCTCGTTTAGCTCTTTTATATGATGCGAAAGAAATAAATCGTGAAAATTTTTTAAGATATGCTCATATTATTCCTCAATTTACATCGTTTTTATTAGAAGGGTTAGAAAAAGCCTACTTATCATTTGAAATGAACAAATTCGAGAAGGATTACCGCCTTACGAATAATGAATGTAACTTTTCAGCATCTGAATTAGAAAAGTTTGGTTTTTTGTACGTAGTAGCTACATTTGGTTCTGGCAATAATTATGGTAGAGAAAAAGACTTAATCTTTTTTTATGAACACATATATAAAAACAAACATGATAAGAACCTATGAACCATAAAAAAACCACCCTTTCGGGTGGTTTTTTCAATCTCAAACCGTCTCTTATTGAGCGCGGTTTTTGATTTTGCGGATCGTTTCCAACTGTGCAGCAGTTTCTGCAAGAGCAGCCAAAGCAGCAGCAGCGTCCAAATCGCTCTTTTGATTCGCAAGCAATGCTTCAGCGTGTTTACGCGCTTCAACAATAGCTGCTTCATCTAAGTTTTCTGCACGGACTGCAGTATCTGCAAGAACCGTAACAACATGCGGTTGAACTTCTAGAACACCACCAGATACATAGATCAACTCTTCTGTACCGTTTTCCAAAATAACGCGGATCGCGCCAGGTTGGAGCAAAGTTACCAGCGGAGCATGGCCAGGCATAATACCCAACTCACCGCCAGCACCTTTTGCAATTAGCATAGTTATAGTGCCTGAGTACAAAGACTCCTGAACACTTACAACATCACATTGCATAGTCGCCATGAGAATCTCCTAAATTAGAGTAGCTAATTAAAGTTTCTCGGCTTTAGCAATAACTTCGTCAATACCACCAACCATGTAGAACGCTTGTTCTGGGATGTGATCGTATTCACCAGCTAGAAGACCTTTAAAGCCACGAATCGTTTCTTTAAGAGATACTAATTTACCAGGAGCACCAGTAAATACTTCAGCTACGTGGAACGGTTGAGAGAAGAAACGCTGGATTTTACGCGCACGGTAAACAACCAGTTTATCTTCTTCAGCAAGCTCGTCCATACCAAGAATCGCGATGATGTCTTTAAGCTCTTTATAACGTTGCAATACGTTCTGTACAGAACGTGCAATTTCATAATGCTCTTGACCAACAACTAACGGATCTAACTGGCGTGAAGTTGAGTCTAGTGGATCGATCGCTGGGTAAATACCAGAAGATGCGATGTCACGGCTCAATACAACAGTTGCGTCTAAGTGAGCAAACGTTGTAGCAGGCGATGGATCTGTTAAGTCATCGGCAGGTACGTATACCGCTTGGATTGACGTAATAGAACCAGACTTAGTCGATGTAATACGTTCTTGAAGAACACCCATCTCTTCTGCAAGTGTAGGCTGGTAACCTACTGCAGATGGCATACGACCTAGAAGTGCTGATACTTCAGTACCCGCTAGTGTATAACGATAGATGTTATCTACGAACAATAGTACGTCACGGCCTTTACCGTTTTCGTCTTTCTCATCACGGAAATATTCAGCCATAGTAAGACCAGTCAACGCTACGCGTAAACGGTTACCCGGTGGCTCGTTCATCTGACCGTAGACCATTGCTACTTTGTCTAGAACGTTAGAATCTTTCATTTCGTGATAGAAGTCGTTACCTTCACGAGTACGCTCACCAACACCAGCAAACACAGATAAACCTGAGTGAGCTTTCGCGATGTTGTTGATCAACTCCATCATGTTTACAGTTTTACCAACACCGGCACCACCGAACAGACCAACTTTACCACCTTTCGCAAACGGGCAAAGTAAGTCAATGACTTTAATACCAGTTTCTAAAAGGTCAGTAGAAGCCGCTTGTTCTGCATAAGAAGGCGCTTGACGGTGAATTGGTAAACGCGCTTCAGTCGCAACAGGACCAGCTTCGTCGATCGGGCGACCAAGAACGTCCATGATACGGCCTAGAGTCGCTGTACCTACTGGTACAGAAATCGGCGCGTTAGTGTTAGTTACGTTCAAACCACGCTTAAGGCCTTCAGTAGAACCCATTGCAATAGTACGAACTACGCCATCACCAAGCTGTTGCTGAACTTCTAAAGTAGTTTCAGTACCATCTACTTGGAGAGCGTCATAGATCTTAGGAACGCTGTTGCGTTCAAACTCGACGTCGATAACCGCGCCGATGATCTGAATGATACGACCGCTATTCATTGCTGTCTCCTCAATTCAAAATAATGTTAAACGGCAGCGGCACCACCAACGATCTCAGAAATTTCCTGAGTAATCGCGGCTTGACGCAGCTTGTTATAAATAAGTTGCAGGCTCTTAATGATCTCGCCTGCGTTGTCTGTCGCTGCTTTCATAGCGACCATACGTGCAGACTGCTCACATGCGATGTTTTCAATCACACCTTGATACACCACAGACTCGATATAGCGAACCAACAAGCCATTTAAAAGCTCTTCAGCTTCAGGCTCGTAGATATAATCCCAACCGTATTGACGGTTCAGATTCTTGTCTTCTTCAGCAGCAGCCAAAGGAACAAGTTGTTCGATCTTTTGATTTTGAGTCATGGCATTGACAAAGCCGTTTGACACCAGATAAATACGATCTAACTCGCCTTTATCATAAGCATCCAACATCACCTGTACAGAACCAGATAACTGCTCAAGACTTGGGGCATCGCCGACTTGCGTCGTCGCACCAAGCACTTTACCGCCGTAGTTTTTAAAAAACGAAACCGCTTTTTGACCAATTAAAGCAAATTGAACTTCAATTGACTGCTCTTGTTGCTGTTGAACGTGTTTAACCACTTTCTTGAACAGGTTAATGTTCAAACCACCAGCAAGGCCACGATCTGAAGACACAATGATATAGCCAACGCGCTTAACCGGGCGTTCAACCATATAACGGTGTTTGTATTCAGGGTTCGCTTGGACCAAATGAGCAATTACACGGTGCATATTTTCGGCATACGGACGGCCTTGAGCCATGCGCTCTTGCGCACGACGCATCTTAGAAGCTGCTACCATTTGCATCGCTCGAGTAATCTTCTGCGTGCTCTTGATACTAGCTACTTTGGCGCGAATTTCTTTTAAATTTGCCATACGCTTAACCTAGTATTCGAAAGCCCTTGCGAGCTTCCGAAGGTTGATTCCGTGAACCAAACCGACACTAAATTCAACAGAGGTTGAAATTAGTAAGTTTGAGTCGCTTTAAAGCTTTCAATACCTGCTTTGATTGCAGCTTCGATGTCTTTGTTGTAATCACCAGAGGCATCGATTTGTTGCATTAACGCAGCATGTTCTGAACGGAAGTAAGAAATCAACGCAGCATCAAAGTCTACGATTTTCTTAACGTCTACGTCAGCCATGTAGCCTTCGTTAGATGCATAAATTGAAACAGCTTGGTCAGCAATTGAGTATGGAGCATATTGTTTTTGCTTCATTAACTCAGTTACACGTTGACCATGTTCAAGTTGCTTACGAGTTGCTTCGTCAAGATCAGAAGCGAACTGAGCAAATGCTGCCAATTCACGGTATTGCGCCAAAGCAGTACGGATACCACCAGACAATTTCTTGATGATCTTAGTTTGCGCTGAACCACCAACACGAGATACAGAGATACCCGCGTTCACAGCAGGACGAATACCTGCGTTGAATAATGATGTTTCAAGGAAGATCTGACCATCAGTAATCGAAATTACGTTGGTTGGTACGAATGCAGATACGTCACCCGCTTGAGTTTCAATAATCGGCAATGCAGTTAATGAACCAGTTTGGCCTTTAACTTCACCGTTAGTGAATTTCTCAACGTAGTCAGCAGATACACGAGAAGCACGTTCAAGTAGACGCGAGTGTAGATAGAACACGTCACCTGGATACGCTTCACGACCTGGTGGACGGCGTAAAAGCAATGAAATTTGACGGTAAGCAACAGCTTGCTTAGACAAGTCATCATAAATGATTAACGCATCTTCACCGCGGTCACGGAAGTATTCGCCCATTGTACAGCCAGAGTACGGAGCTAGATACAGCATTGCTGCTGGATCAGCTGCAGCTGCTGCTACAACAGTTGTATACGCCATAGCGCCAGTTTCTTCTAGCTTGCGTACCACGTTAGCGATAGTCGATTGTTTTTGACCGATTGCTACATATACACATTTAATGCCAGAGTTTTTCTGAGCGATGATCGCGTCGATCGCCATTGCTGTTTTACCAGTTTGACGGTCACCAATGATCAACTCACGTTGACCACGGCCTACAGGGATCATTGTATCTACTGATTTATAACCAGTTTGTACAGGTTGATCCACTGATTGACGCCAAATTACGCCTGGTGCTACTTTTTCAACAGCATCAGTTAATTTTGCATCAATAGGGCCTTTACCATCAATCGGGTTACCCAAAGCATCTACTACACGGCCTAAAAGTTCTGGACCAACCGGAACTTCTAATACACGACCTGTGCAACGCGCTTTTTGACCTTCTTGAAGGCTTAAGTAGTTACCTAAAACAACGACGCCCACTGAATCCTGTTCTAGGTTCAGTGCCATACCGTAAAGGCCGCCGTCGAATTCGATCATTTCACCGTACATAGCGTCAGCTAAGCCGTGAATACGCACAATACCGTCGGAAACCATAACAATGGTTCCTTCGTTCTTAGCGGTTGCGCTGGTGTCCAGATCGCCGATACGCTGTTTAATGAGCGCACTGATCTCGGATGGATTCAGTTGTTGCATTGCGCTATACCTCAATCTTTTTAAAGTTCAGTCTTCTAAATGCAATTAAGCAAGAAGACGAGTACGCATTTTTTCAAGCTTGTTAAGCGCAGAATCATCTATCACTTGGTCGCCTGCACGAATAACTACACCAGCAATCAGCGCCGGGTTAACTTCTACAGAAACATTTACGGCAGCTTCGAATTTCTTCTCTAATGCATGCGCAAGTAATTGTTCTTGTACTGAAGTTAATGGGAATGCAGATTCAATTACTACATCCACAGTATTGTTATTCTGTGATTTAAGCTGCTCATATTCTGCTGCAATCTCAGGAAGAAGAACCAAACGGTTATTCTCTGCAAGCAATGTCAGGAAGTTAGACACTGCTGCAGTTTGGTCTTCACCTAAAACTTTCGCAAAAAGAGCCACCTGCTCAGCAGGTGTAAGCTCAGGGCGATTTAGATAAGCTGAAAATGCTTCGTCTTGCACCGCAGCACTGAGCAATTCAAGTGCTGTTGACCAAGAGTCAGTTGCACCCTGCTCAGAAGCGTAAGCAAATGCTGCTTTAGCGTATGGGCGTGCCAACGTCAAGAGTTCAGCCATAATCCGCCTCTCTTAAAGTTTAGCAGCCAGCTGAGTCAGCATGGCATTGTGAGCTTCTGCATCAACTTGCTGGCTAAGAATTTTCTCAGCACCAGTTACTGCAAGAGCAGCCACTTGTTGACGCAATTCTTCGCGAGCAGCATTGATTTCAGTATCAACAGCTTCTTTAGCCTGTTGACGAATACGCTCACCTTCAGCCGCAGCTTGGGTACGCGCTTCTTCGATCAATTGTGCACCACGACGGTTCGCTTGTTCGATCAATTGAGCCGCTTGTGCTTTTGCCGCGTCTAACTCAGCTTTCACTTGTGCTTGCGCATCTGCAAGGTCAGCCTTCGCTTTTTCAGCAGCATTTAAGCCATCAGCGATTTTACGCTGACGTTCACTAATCGCATTGATTAGTGGTGGCCATACAAACTTCATGCAGAATGCGACAAAAATCGCAAACGCAATCGCTTGGCCAAACAATGTGAGGTTGATATTCATTGCAAATTCCTCAAATAGTGAATTTCGGAATTAAGCTGATTAACCTACAAATGGATTAGCGAAGATGAAGAACAAGCCAATACCAACACCGATCATAGGCACAGCATCAAGAAGACCCGCGATTAAGAACATACGAGTTTGAAGTTGTGGAGCCAATTCTGGTTGACGAGCTACAGCTTCAAGGAAACGGCCGCCTAGAAGACCAAAACCAATCGCAGTACCTAAAGCACCGAAAGCGATCAAGATAGCAGATGCAATTGCAACTAGACCTAAAGTGAGTTCCATGATAATTCCTCAGAGGTTAGGTTTTATACCAAATTAAGTTAAAAAATTGTGTGCCCAACCATCCGTTGACAGTTAGGCAATACCATTAATGCTTTTCGCTTGCCATACTCATGTACACGATAGTCAACATCATGAAAATGAATGCTTGTAGCGTAATAATCAAAATGTGGAAAATCGCCCAAGGCACAGACAACGCCCACTGGATCCAGAACGGTAATAACGCGATAAGAATGAAGATTAACTCACCCGCATACATGTTACCGAACAGTCGTAGAGCCAATGAAACTGGTCGCGCCAAGAAAGTAGTCAATTCCAACAATAAGTTGAATGGAATTAAAAGCACTTTAGCAACTGGATTACTTGGGTTAAATGGGTTCAGTGCTAACTCACCAACGAAGCCGCCAACACCTTTCTCACGAATACTATAGAAAATAATTAAGAAGAATACAGAAATAGACATACCGAGGGTAATGTTTGGATCTGTAGTCGGAACAATTTTAAAGTAAACCTGATGAGGGTCTACACCCAGCATAGAAGCAATCGCGTGTTGAGCTACATAAGGAATAAAGTCAACAGGGATCAAATCCATCAAGTTCATGAGGAAAATCCACACGAAAATGGTTAATGCTAAGGGTGCAATTAATCGAGACTTCCCGTGGAAGGTATCACGTACACTTGAATCTACAAACTCGATAATCATTTCAATTGCAGACTGGAACTTGGTAGGAACACCAGCATTAGCCGCTTTCGCAACCAACCAGAACAACAAACAGAAAATCAGACCCAGTCCGATAGACCAACCCATTGAATCCAAGTGAATAGCAGTGAACCCCATCTGTTGAGCTTCAGCACCGCTCTCGGCCAATTTCCACGTACCGTCCGGCATTTTGCCATAGGTCATGTTGGTCAAGTGATGCTTGATATACTCGGTCGAAGTAAGGGCATGTTCTTCAGCAGCCATAAATCACACCTGGTCAATGTCAAAAAACTAATAGAACAAACGAATATCGCGTGCTGCTTGATATCTCGCCTGCTCCTGAAAAACTTTTCAATTTCTTGTTGTGCTTATACTCATTTTTGTAGACGTGACGCCCAAAACGGAGCGACCCACGACATGGCTTGAACAAGTATAAAACCACAAAACAACGCCACCGCTGACAACGGTTTAACATTGCTTAAAATTAAAATGAAACCAACAATCACAATGGCAAACTTTCCCATCAAGCCTTTATACATGTTCGAAAGAACTTGTTTAGACGCGCGGGCTCCTGCTGCTCGAAACGATTGCCACGAAAAATAACAAGTCGCGAGCCAACATACCAGTGCACCTAATGCTGCACTCAAGGCTGCGGTTGAGTCTTTCACGACCCAGCCGATCAAGGCTGAAACAGGGATCATACAGGCTTGCAGGAGGACCAAAGCTTTCGCTAATCGTCGGTCAATCAAGCGACTAGTTCGGCTCATTATTTATTCACTCACAGCAATCATGCTTGACAAGTTTAACAGGTGATTATTTTTAATCGCAGGCATTATAGAGTTACACCCCTGAACATGCAATCTTTTCCCGACCTTAGTCGTGTTTTTTTAAATCGGGTCACTGCTGTTAAACTAATCAAAATCTGTCTATTTTTTAAATCATTAGCGTGCATTTAGTACACATTTCTGGGTTTCTGTGGCCAATTGCTGCCAAGCCTGCACAAAGTTCCCTGCCCCGCTCATGCTTTCATCGACATGCTGGAACAGTACCGGATTGAGTTTGCGATACTGGTTTTCACTGGCATGACCTTCGGCCAGCAGACACATTTTGCGCTGTGGACGATGATCCTGCAAAAACTTGATTTGCGCCACGGTTGGCGAGACATGCGGATCATCGGTCAGTGCCCCCATAAATTTTAAATTAAGTGAGCGCTCAAGATACTGGTAGGCATCGTGATAAGACCAATAAGGTTTGGCTTTGTTGCTTGAACTATAACGCTGGGCCGTCGCAAACATGTTTTGTGCAAAGTCACGGGCATTTTTCCAGTAGCGTTCACGATGCTCTGGCAGTTGCTGCGAACGTAACGCTGCAATAAAGAAACCAATCCGCACTGCATTATTCGGGTCGAGCCAGACATGCGTGTCAACGGTATTTTTTAAGGCCTCGCCACGTGGATTACGCATCGGCAAGGTGGTCAAAATCCCGGAGTCTAAAAGTGCGATACCTTTATTACTTTCATTCAGCACTTTCGCTAAGGGTGCTTCATGCGCCTGCCCCAACCAGATCACCAGTCCTGCATCCTGAATAGTTTTTCGATGCGCCGGAGTCAGACTCACATCATGTCCACTTTGGTTAGCCAGTAATAAAGTCGGCTGTTCCACACCCTGGGTAATTTTCTTGGCAATCAGATAGATCGGCTGCGTAGACACCACCAGACTTTGTGACCAACTGAGTGTACTGAACAATGCGAGCAGACTGATTGCAAGGAGACGGAACATGAGTAGAAATCACTTAAAAACGATAAAATCAGGAAGTGTTATAATATAACAAAAATACAAAAATACCTATGCCCAATCGAAACTCAGAACGCTTCATGTTAAGATTTGAAATCTATTAATTTTCAGTTTCGCACTTGAGGTGAACTATGGGTTCCTGTTCGCACGAACACCACAACGCATTGCACGGCGTGCACGACCATCCCAATGTCGCACAACGTCTTGCTGAAGCGGAAAGTCTTTGTGCAGCAAGCGGCGCACGCCTTACACCTTTACGTAAAGAAGTGCTGGAACTCATTCTGAATGCGCATGGCCCGATGGGCGCCTATGATCTGCTGGCACAAATGAAAAATGCCAGCGATCGTCCTGCAGCACCACCAACGGTGTATCGCACTCTGGATTTTTTATTAAGCAAAGGGCTGATTCATCGCCTGACCTCGATCAATGCCTATATTCCCTGTTGCCATCCACGTGAAGGGCATCAGGCCGCTTTTTTAATCTGTACCGAATGTAAAGCCGTCAAAGAAGCGTCGGCTCAGGGCCTGCTCGATCAACTCGATGCACTGGCCAGCTCTGACGACTTCACGGCACATCACAGCATTATCGAAATTTCAGGAATTTGTCAGCAGTGCCGCAACAAAGCTTAAGTGCCTCTCCCCTGATTCAGCTCTCCAGGATCTGGGTCAAAATCGATGAGCGCGACATCTTAAAAGCCATTGATTTCTCGTTACAAGAGAAAGAAATTGTCACACTGATTGGTCCCAATGGTGCTGGTAAATCGACCTTAATTAAAGTCATGCTGGGCATTTTGAAACCGCAATCAGGTGAGATCAAGACTGCGCGCAAACTCAAATTCTCTTATGTGCCACAGAAATTCAATCCCTCACATAGCTTGCCACTACGGGTGAAAGATTTATTGGCACTAGAAAAGTGTCCGTCCGAGATTAAAACCGAAATTATTCGCGATACCGGCATTAGTAAACTGCAAGATTCTAAAGTGCAGCAGTTGTCTGGCGGCGAACGTCAGCGGGTGCTATTGGCCCGCGCCTTATTACGCCAGCCGGACATTTTAGTCCTCGATGAACCGATGCAAGGTCTGGACATCCAGTCCGAAGCTGAACTGTATGAATATGTGCGTAACTTGCCGGAAAAATATGGCTGTGCCGTACTGATGGTTTCACATGACCTGCAATGGGTGATGCAAGGTACGACTCGAGTCGTGTGCTTGAACAAGCATATCTGCTGTAGTGGGCTGCCGGAAAGCGTGCAGCAACATCCCGAATATCAGGCAATTTTTGGCACCAATCGAGTGTTCTATCAGCATCATCATGATCATTGCGCGCATGGCGATTCTGCCACTCCCTGTCAGCATGATTCACGCCCTCATATTCACCCCGAGCCGGAAGCTTAAACCATGATGGATTGGTTACAACTCCTTTTACCTGCATGGATCATGGGAACGCTGTTGGTATTTCTGACTGCTCCGCTGGGCTGTCTCATGCTCTGGCGGCGTATGTCATTCTTTGCCGATACCATGGCACACGGTACTTTACTCGGTGTTGCCATTGCTGGAGCTTTAAGTTTACCGCTCTGGATGGGAGTCACTTTTATTGCCTTATTATTGGTAGGTATTTTGTGGGTGCTGCATGATCCGCGCCTACCCAATGATGCTTTGCTGGCCTTATGTTCAGCAACACTGCTTTGCTCGGGATTATTGTTCATTCAGCATTTACCGAGTTTAAGACCGGAACTTCTCAGCTATCTATTTGGTGATCTACTAACGATTTCTTGGACGGACTTACCCACCTTTGCCATTGTGATTATTCTGGCCTTAGCCGTCCTCTATAAAAGCTGGCAAGCGCAGATTCAAATCGCGATTGATCCGGACATGGCGGTCAGTGAAGGTGTAAATGCCAAATGGCAACGCCTGATCTTTATGTTGTTATTGGCATTGTTTACCGTGCTTGCGCTGAAAGCAGTCGGTTCACTCTTGATGGGGGCATTACTGGTGATCCCTGCCCTGACTGCACGATTACTTGCACACTCACCCAAACAAATGGTGATCTGGGCATTCGTGATTGCGCAAATTGGGGTGACCGTGGGCCTATGGTCGAGTGCCGGTCTCAATACTTCGACTGGTTTAACCATTGTACTGACCATGGCGGTGCTATTTGCACTGATCTTCTGTGTGCAGAAGTTTAAAAAGCTGAATTAATCTTTCTGTTAAATCATTATGATTTTCTAATGATCTATTCCGCCTCTCTCCTTTAAGGAGAGAGCAAAGACTCTTTATTGATGCACCAAACTCAATAAAAATGCAGCGCCGGCAAATAACCCGGCAAAAGTCCGGTTCATGACTTTTTGTTGTTTCGGCGATCTAAGCAGCCTTAAAACTTTAGCAGCCAATCCGGTATAACCCGCCATCACAATCAGATCAATCGTCACCATTGTCGCAGCCATAATCAAATACTGAATCCATTGTGGCTTAGACAAATCCAGAAATTGCGGCAAGACGGCCAGTAAAAATACGATGGCTTTAGGATTACTCATATTAACTAAGAAACCATGCAATACCAGTTTCCCTGCAGATTTTCTTGTCAATTCATGTTTAATTTCGATAGATTGTGCAGGTGCTTTCCATTGTAAAACTGCCAAATACAATAAATAGCCGACACCAAACCATTTCACTACTAAAAATGCCCATGGGGTTGTCGCAAACAAGACTCCCACGCCTGCCGCAACCACTGCAATTTGTACCAGTAATGCCAGTTGCAGACCCAGCGCATTCCAGTAACCATGCCGAAAACCATAATTTAGTCCGCTCGACATGGAAGCAATTGCACCAGCGCCCGGAGAGACACTAATGACCCAGCAGGCTAACATATAGGCAAACCACATTTGATAGGACATGAACATTTCACTCAGCAAAACCCACCCAATATTATATGAATCTTCCAATAAAATCAGGCTAAAAACCTGCTTAAATATAAGGCATTGCACTATTCACTCTGTCTAGCTTCAGGCACAATATGTACATTAAAAACAGGATCTATCCTTACAGGAGCCATGAATGACAGCCCAATCGGTAATCTTGCCACTTCCTTCAGATCATGCTCGCTTTATTGTGTTACGTCTTAAAGATTTGAGTATTGAGAAATTAAAAGAACAACTCGAACATTTGTTTACTTCTCGTGATCGGCTGATCACGCAACACCCCCAAGCACAAATTAAAACAGGCGTAGCTTTTGGTCCTGAACTGTGGGCAAAACTTTATGATCAAGCTCCTGCAGGCTTTAAACAACTCGAGCCGATTCAAGGTTCATTTGAAATGCCTGTGGTTCCGGCAGATGTGTTAATTCATATTGCCAGTGCCCGTGCTGATATCTGTTTTGCGCTCAGTCAGGCTTTTTTTGAAGGCATTCAGGATCAGGTTCAAGTACTGGATGAACGGGTTTGCTTCCGCTATTTTGATGGTCGTGACATAACTGGCTTTATTGATGGAACTGAAAATCCGCAATTCCCGGATGATCGTGCTGAAGTCGCGTTATTAGGTGAAAATTGGGGTATTTTCCAAGATGGTTCATTTATTTTTGCCCAGCGTTACGCGCATAACCTGGAAAAATGGAAAAAGCTAAAAGTTGATACTCAGGAACAGGTTATGGGTCGTACCAAGCTTGAATCTATTGAATTGGATGATGAGGTCAAACCTGAAAATGCGCACGTAGCACGTACTGTAGTGGAAGATGAAGAAGGTGAAGAAATGGAGATCCTGCGTCATTCTCTACCTTATGGTGACGGACGTGGTGACCAGGGGCTATTCTTTATAGCTTATACCAAAGACCTTACGATTATTGATGCTATGTTAGAACGTATGTTCGGTACCTCTGGCGATAGTATTCATGACCGTCTGCTGCATTTCGTAACCCCATTGGATGGCGCATATTACTTTGCGCCGAGTGAGGAGTTGCTGGAAGAGGTTTTGGAAGGGTAAAAGAAAAAGCCGGTGGAAGCCGGCTTTTTAAATTAATTATTCTTAGAATGAGAATTCTTTTTTATTATTTCCTTCAAAATATTTTATGTTTAAATTACCATCAATATTTACATTTTTTCCTGCATAAATATATTTTTCTGAAATTAAATTAAAATTTTTAACTTTCATAATCCTTAAATTAGCTCCCTCTTCATCAAAAAATGGAGATACTATTAAAAAGAAATCTTTTTCCCCTTTCAGAAAAACACTCATTCCATCTTGAGGGTTAATAAAATTATACTTATTTAATATTTTTTGCGAAGATATTAATCTCAAGTTATTACATTGATTTAATTTAATATTATTTATACACTTAAAATGAATATCAGATGAATAGGGCAACTTAGAAAATTCTTCAATACCATTTAATCTTAAGCCCTCTATTTTATTTACACGTCCTTTTTCAAACTTATAACATTCATTTTCAATATTAATATTATTATTTTCTAAAAAGTAGGTAGTCCCTGATAAACAAACTTTATTATCTTTTTTATTATATTTTATAATAGCAGGATCATCATTAATTTCCCTTAAATTACCATCGACAAAATTACCTACCATCTGAGGCACAGGAATTACTTTTTTTTCTAGAGGATCTAATATAACTATCAGCTTAACAACTCTACTTTCACCTTTACCTGTACTTCTATTATGATTTAAAATTAATAATATTTTATTATTTGAAAAATTAGGCAAATCTTTAATATGTTGATTATAGATTTCAATCTTGTTTCTAGAACAAAAATCAACAACTTCACTTTCAAAATAACATCTTGATACATTATTTGATGTTATTAATATATTTTCTTTTGGGTATGTACAACTTGAAAATAATAAACCATTAAAAAACAATGATAAAATTAATTTGGATTTCATATTTAAAACCTATTTATTTGAATGATAAGCATGAATTTTTTCAAATATAACTTTAACTTTTTCGGTAGAATGTTTATTTGCTTTATTCGTTTTAGATTCATGATAACCGATACTACCATCAGAAATAATTCCATATTTATTCTTTTCTCCCTTCGGTAAAGCAATTGAAGCCCACTCTTTCGAAGCATCAACCATGGCCTGCTCTACAGTTTTATCACCTTTAATAATCAAGCTGTAGATAGATGAACGACCTCTTAATAAATGCTCCTTAAAGACTCTTTCTTGCATAGCAGGATCATATAATTCATTACCACTCAAATTTAGTCTCGCTTTAGCTGCTGCTAAAGTAGAAGGAATTGTTTGATATTTTCCAGTGGCAAATCTTCTTCTATTGTCATCCCATCTATATTTTTTCGCAGCGTCTAAAATTTCATCAATAGTTTTTTCAGTGATTGTACCTGGCAAGTCATTCATTTTTCCGTATTTAACTCTTTTTCCTTCTGGAGCTCCTGCATTCCAAGCTTCATAGCTACCTTCACCACTAGCAATCGCATCACCTAATTCTTTTACCAGATCCTCAATAGTTTGATCTGTTATTTTAGAAATAGTAGAAGTATTTACGATTATTCCTGCACAATTTAAAATAGAATTCATATTTAGTGATTTAATAATCTCAACTACCGGATTTCCATTGAGATCTTTAATTTCTTTTTTGAAGTATTCATCATTAAAGCAAATACTTGAGAATCTTGTCACATCAAAATGAACCCAAGTAGTTGCTCCATTTGCTCCACTCTTAAATTTTTTTGGTTCTAAATATATTTTATCAGAAGCCCTTTCTTCACTTGCTCTCATTTTTATAGTCATAATTTTTTTTCTAATAAACTCTATATCTTCTATAGCCTTAGTCCTCTTCCCATTTTTATTAATATGTATATCTAATGCTAAACCCATATGATTTACTGTAGTTCTGCCTTTTTTCTTATTATCATTTATACATCTATAACCAGATTCTATATAAGCCACTTCAAGACCTTTATATTTAAATTCATTTTTTAAATAAAAATTTAATGCTTTTAATATCCATATTAAAGATCTATGCAATCCTGGATATTCATTAGCAGTATTCAAACCAGATTTAATACCTCTTCTATTATTACCATAACCTGAACACTGACCACAGGGACAACTAGCTTTAGTCATAAAATTTGCAATTCCATATTCATCACGGAACTTATCTAAAGCTGCTAAAAAACTTCCGCATATTTTTCCAGTTTCAGGAACCCCCATATAATCCCGTTGAAATTGCTTTATACATTCCGCTGTTAAAGGAGTAAATTCATCTGTAGGTAATGCGCCACCAAAGCCTGCTAGCCTGATATTAACCTCTCTAATAAGTTCACTTTTGCCTTGAGATATACATTGAGGATTAGTTTTACATAAATTGGAAGTATCAGTTTTCGGTGTTCCGCCATCCTGACTGCGATCCTCTTTCATATCAATTTTTATTGCATCCGATAAAGCTTTCTTACCTTCTTCATACCATTCATTAAGCTGCTCTAATGCTTTCTTCTCATACTCTTCAACTGTATTCACAATTCCTTTATCAGCCTGTTTAGTCTCTTTTTTACTTTTCTCTGATGATTGAGACTTATTATTTTGAGAAGCATTTTTTTGAGGGTTTGGCTTTCTATCAATACTTGTATTATTTCCTGTAGCAGGCATATTAATTGGAAGTTTAATTACTTGTCCTATGCTGATTTTATTGACATCTTTTATCCCATTCAGCCTTTCGAGCACTCGGATTGTGGTGTGATACTGTTGTGCAATAGATGATAAAGTTTCACCTTTTTTAACCTTATGTGTTTTACGTTTATAACTTCCTTTATTTTCATTATTTTCTACTGTTTTTAAATCCAAGAGAATTTTAGGACTTATAACCGTAACCAGCATACGGTCTTTCGCCATTATGAAAGTCTGAACTTTTTTCATACCTCCACCTAAAAGGCTTTTGACATATATATCTAAAACCGTTCCTTTGTCCCTTTGAATTTCATAAAGGCACCCCTTGGAATTGGTAGAACCCCGTACTACATGTTGACCTGTCTTACTATTTTTGACTTCATATTGAACTTTAGGAATTGGATTTCCTAACAAATCTAGAATTTGTACTGTTGCTAAAGACTTATTTGTCATTTTTATTTTTATCTCCTATTTATTATTCTGCTCAATCAGGTCATCAACATCATAACCTTGGACACTTAATCCCCATTCATCATTGAGCCCTACCAAAATTTCTACTTTAGAGGAATCAGCTGTAGTAATTTTTCCAGTACGACCGTGCGCATCAAGCTGACCTGAAATATACGAATTAGTATCAGGAATAAAAGCTTTATAATTTATTGAACTGAAATCGGACTGCCAAAATAGATCATATATATCCAGCCTATTGCTATATAAAGCATTATTCGGAAGCTGAGGTATTTCATAAGAGACTTTAGCCCCTCCCATAAAATTATGTTGCCCCGCCTTACACTCAAATTTTCCGCCAGTCGTGACAAATACCCCGCCACTATTTACCTTAATTTGAGACCCTCCAGCGGTCAGTACAATCTCTTTCGGACTGGTGATTTCGATCTTGTCTTCAGTCGAAATAAGCTTGATTACCTTGCGGGCAATCGCTTCAATTGCATCATCTTGGGCTTGTATTTCAATTTTGCCTTGAGCTGCATAGACACTTACGCCTTCTTGAGCAGCGAACAAACTGATCCGGTCCTGTGCATGAGCAACTAAAGATTTCTGTGTGGAAAAATGAATATTGTCCCCCGCACTCTGATTGATTTGCTGATCAGCGGATAAATGGATATTTTCCTTTGTGCTCAGTGCAATCGATTGGGGTGCGGTTAACAGCATCACCGCCTGTTTAAATGCAGTAGCTTTGCCCCGGTCTTCAGCTTCAATCTGATTCAGAAACTGTTTTAAACTATCAAAAAATTCCAATGGATCAGCCTGCTGTTTTTCTGCAATATCACTCAAGGCTTTACTATGATTGAGATTCGATTCAAGCTGCTCTTTGGCTGGGTCAGCCTCTAGGTGATTGCCTGCTGCTGAATCTTGTCGATAAGTGGAAATCAGCAAGCCGTTTCCTGCTCGTAGGGCACCCCACTGGTCTGTCCTTAGTTCAAAACCTTCACCTCGACCTTCACTGCTTTCACTTTCTTTGGGGTGACTTAGATTTCCCAGATTGAGCTGACTGGCTGCATGACTACTTTGCAGCTGTACACTGATCTGTTCAGGGGTATCATCAAAACGAAGCTGGTTAAAACCTTCGCCATCGACCTCCTGAGAACGGATACCACTAAGTTTTTTGGTCGCAGGAAGTTCTCCTTTCGCATCAAACATGGTCGGATACCGTTCTGCTTCATGAATCCGTCCCACCACAAAGGGCCGGTCGATATCACCTTCAAAGAAGTCAATCACTACAATTTCGCCAATTCGCGGATGCAACCTGATGCCATAACCCTCACCCGCCCAAGGGGTCAAAACATCCACCCAAGCAGAATCGCTATCATTGTCATTGCTACCTGCGCCGCCATCATGCTGATGATCCTCACTCCGGGTAAACAGAAAACGAACTTTCACCCGCCCCCATGCATCGACATGAATCGTTTCACCTTCAGGTCCGACCACTCGAGCCCGTTGCGGATATGCAGCAGGCCGATGAATGAAGGGGTGGTACTCAGGAACAACCTGGATTTCACGGCGCACCATCTGTAGTTCATTGGCCTGTCGTTCGTCCTGTGTCATCTGCCAGCCGCTCTTCTCAAGCAAACTGTCCAGCTGAGATAAGATATCTTTGGGTAAATTGTTCTGGTTATAAAACCGCTTAGCTAAAATCAGAAATTCACGTTGATGGGCAGGATGCTGATCAATTTCAGGATGCTGTTGCAGTTCAAACCAGTATCCAACCTGAGCATCTCGTACGCTGCTACTGGCTTTAAAATATTTAGACTGCAAAGCATGATAGTCACTGAGCTGCTGATTGAGTCGATCCAGTTGGGCTATACCAGATGCTGTCACCTGATCCTCATGATTTAAGTCGCCGGTCCAAGCCGGACTGATGTTCCACGCATCTTCAAGCTGAAGAGTGGCATTTGCATGGATATCACTTTGCTGATGATTACTGAATAAAGGCTGGCTTTGATCCTGGGCAAGTTGCTGGGCATGCCAACGCTGGGTCTGGGTACTATTCGGATTGAGCTGACGTACCGCAATCAGACTGTTCAGCGTGTCGAGCTGTTCGGTGGCATGACTGCGATGAAACCGGATGGAGCGGCGTTTTAAAGCTGAAAAACATTGAGAATGATCTACCAGTTTTAAAAGCTGAGCTTGAATCTCGCTGGCTGATACAGGTACAGTTAATTGCTTTTCATCAATCAGCCAGTTAATTCCTTCGCTACGCCATAAACGGGTCAGAAAATCATAATCCGATTCATTAGACTGCATCACAAAAGGCCGGACATCATAGTCTCGGCTGAGTCCTGTCAAATCCAGGCTGAGACTGGCCGCGAATAATGCACTTCTGTTTTGCCATTCACTGAACAGGATTTCACTGATCTCGCGCACCGTCTTATTCATAAAAACCCGACTGTTACGGCGCTTCTGCCAGAGTGCAGTCGGATCATTTAGCGTCAATTTATACAGGGTCAAAGCTCCATCATTCTGCCCTTGACTGGCTGCAGTAATAATGCCCGTAGTCCGGAAAAGTTCACCCCGGTCTGTGACCTGATCAATGGCCACCCGACAGCCGATAAACTGTTTCAAGGCAATATGAGCATGAGTGGAAAGACAGATCAGTTCAGCCTGCAGGCCTTGATTGATCTGATGCTGACCCTCAATACGCTGAATCAAAACCTGATGATTTAAAGGAGGATGTGAAAACTGTAAATGTAGCGCACGATGCTGTCGCTTAAGCCCGAGCTGCTCCACCAGCATATGGATAGGTTTTGGCATTTTATAGTTATAATTTTAAGCTTTATTATTGTGCGGCAGATTTTAGGAAAAGTTATCCATTTCGTCCAGTTCACGATGCATTTCACATAATTAGGCCTTTAATTTATGACCCTTCAATTAAAAATCTTACATTGCATGTGGTACATCTTAATTAAAAATATTGCCCAATATTCCCTATTTTTCTGATTATCCTATACGGAACTTGCTGCTACACTCATTCATATCTCATTCTTCAAGGCCAAGGACATGCTGGAACTCCCTTCTAAATTACCTGATTTGGGCGTGACCATTTTTAGTACCATGTCGGCCTTGGCACAAAAACTCGGAGCCTTGAATCTTTCTCAAGGATTTCCGGACTTTGCAGCGCCTCCTGCCTTGATTGAAGCTTTAAACCGGGCCAGCCAGAATGGATTTAACCAGTACGCACCGGGAGATGGTCTGCCAGTCTTGCGAAGTCTGGTGGCAGATCTCTATCAGCAGCGTGATCAACTGATTATTGATCCTGTCGAGGAAATCACGATTACCCCTGGGGCGACAATTGCGATTTTTTGTGCCATTCAAGCCACGGTGCGTGCCGGGGAAGAAGTGATTATTTTCGACCCGAGCTATGACAGTTATGGACCTGCGGTACAACTGGTTGGGGCAAAGCCAGTGCATATTGCTTTGCAGCATCCTGATTTTTCTGTGGACTGGAATCAGGTCAAAGATACCATTAATGACCGTACCCGCATGATTGTGGTAAATACTCCACATAATCCGAGTGGTAGTGTCTGGTCCAAGGCAGACTGGCAGCAACTGATCGAGCTGATTCGCGAGCGCAATATTGTGGTGCTGTCCGATGAAGTCTACGAACATCTGGTTTTTGACGGCGTTCAGCACTATTCGGCCTGGTCATTTCCAGAACTTCGTGAGCGGAGTTTTGTGATTGGTTCTTTTGGTAAAACCTTCCATGTCACTGGCTGGAAAACCGGATTTTGTATTGCTGCACCCGCACTGATGAAAATGTTCAGACAGATTTATCAGTTTGCCAGTTTCTGTGGTGTGACGCCCGTTCAGGTTGCCTTGGCGGAATATATGCAACTGCATCCTGAGCATATACCTGAACTGTCCTCTTTCTATCAAAACAAACGGGATTTATTTAACTCATCCATTGAAACGTCACGCTTTAAATGGACACCTTCTCAAGGGACTTATTTCCAGAACTTAGATTATTCAGAGATTCGGCCTGAGCTCGATGATTTATCCATGTGCCATTTTCTGGCAGAACAACATGGGATTGTCGCGATTCCAGTCTCTGCGTTCTACCAGCATCCTCCTACAGATTTACGCTTGCTCAGGTTTTGCTTTGCAAAAAAAGAACAAACCTTGATCCAGGCAGGTCAAATTCTTTCAAAGGTTTAACTCATTTTTTAACTAAAAATCTCATAAAATAAATGCCTTAGTTACTTAAAAGCTAAGGCTTTTTCTTATATTCTGCCGAATAATAGCTGCATCAACAAATAGATGATAATTCAATCACAGGATGTCGCATGGCACAGCACTCACTGATTCATCAACAGAATTTATGGAAAGCCTTTCTGGTATTTCTGTTGCCATTAATTGCGACCAATATCCTGCAAAGTCTCTCCGGCACGATCAATACGGTTTTTGTGGGACAAATGCTCGGAGTGAATGCGATTGCTGCTGTTGCCGTTTTTTTCCCGATCCTGTTTTGTCTGATGGCCTTTGTGATTGGTTTATCGGCCGGCTCTACCGTATTGATTGGCCAGGCTTGGGGCGGGAAAAATATAGAAAAAGTGCGCTGTGTGGTCGGTTCAACTTTATTTATGACCTTGATTGGCGGCAGCTTGATTGCACTTTTTGGGGTAATTTTTGCTGAGAATATTCTCTTGGCGCTTGGCACAGATCCGGATGTGATGCATTTATCCTTGCCCTATGTGCAATGGATGCTGGCGGGTAGCCCCTTAATCTTTATCTATATTATTTATACTTCCATCTTGCGCGGTGTTGGGGATAGTACCACCCCCCTGTTTGCTTCCGCACTTACCATTGGGGTCGGGTTGGTGGTGACACCGGTACTGATTGCAGGTTATTTTGGCTTTCCTAAAATGGGTATAATCTCGCCGGCGATTGCCACCATTCTGGGAAATCTGGCGGTCCTGTTGTTTTTAATCCTGTATTTGAATTATAGGCAGCATCCGCTCAAACTCGACTGGGCCTTATTAAAAAATATTCGTCATCAACCACAGTTAAGCAGAATGATCTTGAAACTGGGGGTTCCTACTGGTGTGCAAATGGTCACCACTTCAGTTGCCGGACTGGTGATTGTCGGACTGGTCAACCGCTATGGTGCAGAAGCAACAGCGGCCTATGGCGCGGTCAATCAGGTCTTAAATTATATTCAATTTCCCGCTTTGTCGATTGCGATTGCCGCGTCTGTATTTGGTGCTCAAGCGATTGGTGCAGGTAAATCAGATCTGCTCAATAAAGTTACCCGGACTGCGCTGAGTATGAATATCCTGTTTACCGGCGGTCTGGTGATTCTGGCCTATCTGTTCTCCAAATATCTGATGGCGCTATTTATTACCGATCCTAAGGTTGTAGTACTAGGACAACAACTGCTGTTTATTGTGCTGTGGTCAATACTGTTTTTTGGTGCCAGTGCCATTTTTGCTTCGATCATGCGCTCAAGTGGTACGGTGACCGTGCCAATGCTGATCAACATTTTTGCCATTCTCTGTATTGAAGTTCCCGCCGCTTATCTGTTTAGCCGGTGGTGGGGCTTGGAAGGTATTTGGTATGCCTACGCGTTGGCCTTTGTCAGCCTGTGTATTTTGCAGGGACTGTATTATCAGTTTGTCTGGAAGAAAAAAACGGTTGAAGCGTTGATTTAGATGCAGGTTTTTTTACGTGCCTAAAGCATTACAGGAGTTAATACTCTCATTTGCAAAAAATTAGCCCCTATCACAGCGATAAAAAAACCCGCTTTCGCGGGTCTGTTTTACAATTTCTTAAGCAGATTTTTTTTCTTTTTGCCAAACTGGGTCGCCAGTGCAGTGACATGCTGATAACCGGTCGGCAAGATCCGCTGAATCAGGTCAATCGCTTTGGCATCATTACCGATCAGTAGACGGCGTTTGTCTTTTTGTACCGCCTCCAGAATTTGACGGGCAGCTTCTGCAGGTGGACAACGCAATAATTTATTAAAATTACGGGCTGATTTTTCCGGATTCATACCTAAAGTCAGCAGGCTGTTATTCATTTTTGCCGCATTGGCAATATTGGTACGGATACCCCCCGGATGTACACACAGTGCACTCACCCCACAATTTTCCATATCCAGTTCCTGACGCAGGGATTCAGTAAAACCACGTACCGCAAACTTGGTCGCGTTATAAGCAGACTGGGTCGGTTGAGCAGTCAGACCAAACAGGCTGGAAATATTGATGATATGACCATCGCCGGTTTTCTTGATCAAAGGTAAGAATTCTTTGGTTCCGTAAACCACGCCCCAGAAATTGATTCCGACAATCCATTCCAGTTCTTCATAAGATGCCCCTTCAACGGTTGAACCCAATGCAACGCCGGCATTGTTAAAGATCATATTGACACTGCCATGATCCTGTTCGACCTGTGCCGCCCAATTACGCACCTGCTCCAATTCTGCTACGTTTACTTTCTGAATGGTGACACGAACATCACTCTCTTTGAGCAATTCAAGTGTTTGTGCCAGACCTTGTTCATTGATATCACTCAGCGCCAAGTGACAACCCTGCTGGGCCAGTAATATTGCCAGTTGCTGGCCAATCCCTGAACCTGCACCGGTAATCGCAGCGACTTTATTTTTAAAATTTTTCATTCAATTTCCTTATGTAAAGAACTGCCATTCCATGACAGCAGGATCTTGTTCTGTTGTTTCAGGAGCTAGCACAGATCCTCAATATAGTTTTGACAATATAGATTGTCAATAATTATCCCATGCCCTTAGAGGCCAAATTTCAGGGCAGCATTTCCATATAGGTCTAAGCGTGATTTATTGCTAAGATATTTAAAATCTTCATGCAGATGAGCACACAGGCCTTATGACCGATTCAATCGACTCAGCAGCAAAATCACGACCCTCCAAAACTAAGGAACGTCAGTTTAAAGGCCTGTCGATGGCTGAACGGCAGCAGGCACGTCGTGAAAAGCTCATCGAAGCCGGAATTGAAGCCTATGGCAGTTATGGTTTTTTTTCAGTTACCGTCAAAGATATCTGTAATGAAGCCAAACTAACCGAACGTTATTTTTATGAATCCTTCAAGAAAAGCGAAGATCTGTTTCAGACCATTTTCTTAAAACTGATTGATGAACTGCAGCAGAATGTGATGCAGGCCATGATGCAGGCATCGAGTGATCCGAAAAAAATGATCGAAGCCGGTTTGAGTGCGCTGCTCACTACCCTGCGTGACAATCCGCGCATGGCACGGATCATTTATATCGATGCCATGCTGGTGCAGGAACTGCATAATCAGGCCACCATTCATGAAACCATGTCACGTTTCGACCGCATGATTCATGCCTTTGTCATGTTGATGATGCCGCAGTTAAATCGCAGCGAGCAGGAAATTTCATTGGTGTCGACCGGTTTAAATGGCTATGTCACCCAAATTGCCATTCGTTGGGTGATGAGTGGTTTTAAGCATTCGCTTGAGGAAGTTTTATCGTCTTGTAGTGTGGTTTTTTTGGCGCTGCTCGAGTCATATTCAGAGAAAAAATAGATTTTAAATCATGTGTTTAATAGATTTCTATCTCTTCTGTAGTAAATGAAATCTTTATGCTGTACTACGAAAATGAGTAAAATTAATTTATGATTTTTTAACAAGTTTCTGCATTATATTTGTCACAAATCTTTGCGAATATCAGCAGTTTTTCCCTTTCTGCAATGATACTGTCATAATTAGTCTTTGTAATAAGCCTGTCATAAATATAAAACGGTTCACCGTTTACATGAAATAGGGTATTGCGTTGTGAAAGATGACTACATATTAATCGTCGATGACGAGCTCCCGATTCGGGAAATGATCCATACCTCTCTGGATATGGCCGGTTTTCAGTGCTTACAGGCAGAAGATGCCAAGCAGGCGCATCAGATGATTGTGGATCAGCGTCCGGCACTGATTTTGCTGGACTGGATGATGCCGGGTGGTGTCAGCGGTGTGGACCTGTGTCGTCGTCTGAAACGTGATGAAAGCCTGTCAGAAATTCCGGTGATCATGCTCACAGCACGCGGTGAAGAAGACCACAAGGTACAAGGTCTGGATGCCGGTGCCGATGACTACATGACCAAGCCATTCTCGACCCGGGAACTGGTCTCACGGATTAAGGCGGTACTGCGCCGTGCCAATGCCCTGAGCGGTGAAAAAACCATTGATGCTAACGGACTGATTCTTGATCCGGTCAGCCAGCGGGTGAATTTTGGTAACAACATTCTGGAAATGGGGCCAACTGAATACCGTTTGCTGGCCTTCTTCATGACCCATCCGGAACGTGCCTATACCCGTGCGCAATTGCTGGATCAGGTGTGGGGCGGTAACGTCTATATTGAAGACCGGACTATCGATGTGCATATCCGCCGTTTGCGTAAAGTGCTGGAACCTTATGGTGTAGACCGTTTTGTACAGACCGTTCGCGGAACAGGCTATCGCTTTTCGACCCGTTCAGATGTCGCTTTAGGTTAATATCTTTTAAGGTAAATCTTGTTTTATGTATGAACCCTACCCTGTCCCCGAACTGGCACGCGAACACAAAAGAATCCGTTACAGCAGTTTATGGGATTTTGCGAAGCAGGATTTACGCCTACTGGCTTTTTTCCTAATTATCGCCAGCTTTATCGGTTTTGGGATTGGGTATTTCTGGATTTGTATCGTAATTGCCTTCGTGGCATTCTTTGCGACCCAAATGCGTTCCTTATATCTGGTCAATGAATGGATTTCCAATCGCCCCTATGATGTTCCACCGAATATTGGCGGGATTTGGGGTGCGCTACTTTTCAATGTTTATCGCGCCCAACGTCAGGAACGGATTGTTCAGGCGGAAATGGTCGAACTGATTGATCGTGCACAATCTTCGCTAGTGGCCTTGCAAGAAGCTGTGGTGCTGCTTGATGAAAACCAGCAGATTGAATGGTGGAATCCGGCGGCTGAACGTCTGCTCGGAATCTCCAGTGATGACCGTCGCCGTAATATCCTGACCTTGCTACGCCAACCGAGCTTTATCGAATATTATCACCATATTGATGAATCTCCCGACGGCCTGAAAATGCGTTCTTCGCTGTTTGAAGACCACTATGTGCAGGTTAAAATGACCCGTTTTGGCGGAGAAAGTCGGGTACTGGTCGCTTATGATGTGACCCGGATGCACAATCTGGAACAGATGCGAAAGGATTTCGTCGACAATATTTCCCATGAACTGCGCACTCCTTTGACCGTGCTCAGTGGCTATATTGAAACCTTTACCGATCAGGAAGATATTAATCCGCGCTGGAAACGCGCTTTTGATCAGATGCAGTCGCAAACCCGACGCATGAATGCTCTGGTCAACGACCTGCTGCTGCTGTCACGTCTGGAAAATGATAAGAATATTGCCAAAAACCAGATCATTGAAATGCCGAGTCTGATGAACCAGCTATTCGATGATGCCCAGGCCTATAATATTGATTATGGTCATACCCTGAATCTGGACATTGACAGTCATTGCGATCTGATCGGTTCAGATATGGAATTGGCCAGCGCTTTTAGCAACCTGATCACCAATGCCATCAAGTACACGCCTAAAGGCGGCACCATCACCATCGGCTGGCATGATGATGGTGAATCCGCCTATTTTGTGGTGCAAGATAACGGCATCGGTATTGATCCCAAACATCTGCCACGACTGACCGAGCGTTTTTACCGGATCGATTCAGACCGCAGCCGCCGTACTGGCGGTACCGGTTTGGGACTCGCGATTGTCAAACATGTGCTGATGCAGCATCAGGCACATCTGGAAATTGAGTCCAAGGAAAATCAAGGTTCTACCTTTAAGGTGATTTTCCCCAAAGAGCGTCTCAGCTTTCCAGAATAAGATAACCCTCAAAAAAGGTGCCATCGACACCTTTTCTTTTAAGCGTTTAAGAGCTGATCTGTTTTTCTTTGGACAGTGCACGCGCATAGGCAGCACGTTGCGACACCCGTTTCAGATAGGCTTGAATCGCTGGATAGCTTTGGCCTGTCCGGCTCTGCATGGCCTCCAAAGGAAAACTCATTTGAATATCTGCAAAACTGAAATGCCCGGCAAAATAATCATGCTCGCTTAAATAGCTTTCCAGAAACTGGATATGATCTTTTAAACGGCTCTGTACAAACTGTTTTTTCACTCCATCACAGATTTTCTTGGCCACCGGCCGAATCAGCAACGGGGTATGTTTTGGTACAGTGGTCATCACCAGTTGCATTACCAGCAGCGGCATCAATGAGCCTTCTGCATAATGCATCCAGTAACGGTACTGGGCTTTGCCGGTAATATCTTCTGGACGAAATTGTTGCTTTTCATCATAAGTTTCCTGCAAATATTCCAGGATCGCCGCAGATTCTGCCAGTACCTGAGACTGATCGACCAGAATCGGAGCTTTGCCCAGCGGATGAATCTGTTTTAAGGCCGGTGGCGCAGAAAGGTTGGGCTGACGTTTATAGTATTTAACCTCGTAATCCAGTCCTAATTCTTCCATAGCCCACAGAATACGAAATGATCGTGATTGTTCAAGATGATGTAAAACACGCATATTAGACTCATGATTTTATTGTTCTTACTTTTTGAGCATAACAAAAAGCAGCAGACTCTAGCTCATTTTTTGATGACTGTAATGATATGTATTCTATGTTGCAGATTCACTATTTAAGTTCAATTCAGACAGCGCTCTACATTCTCATCATTTTTAGCATTTATCGGGAAGCACGCATCTGGTCTGGAAATGCAGGCGCTTCTAAACGTGGCCCATCATAGGCAGGAATGGAACCAAAACGTTCATGACCTTCAATCCATTGTTCCCGCGCAATTTTAAGTTCCTCTGTCGTACGCCCAACCAGATTCCACCACAGTAAAATCGGGCTTTCAAATGGCTCCCCACCAATCAATAGCACCCGGCTCCCGGCATGAACTTCAGCGTTGACCTGCTGTAAGCCCGGCTCCAGGATCAGCATATTGTCCTCTGTCAGTTCATGTCCATTGATGCTGGCCGTACCTTCAAGCACCATAAAGCCATATTCAAATTTCGGATTCAGCGGCAAACGCATACTGCTACTTTCAGCTGCGTACAAGTCTACTCCGAGTAGTTCGCTATGTACTTTAACCGGTGATCTCGTTTTTAAATATTCTCCAACCAGCACGGTAAACTCGATGCCTTGTTCATTTATGACCGGCAATTCAGGATAATGTTCAAAACCTGGTGCCATATTGATCTTGTCGTCCGGCAAGGCAATCCACAACTGTGCTGCATGCATATGCGTTTCACTTTCAGGAGAGACTTCGGTATGTGAAATGCCATAACCCGAGGTCATCAGATTGACCTGCTTGGGACGAATCAATTGCTGATTTCCCAGACTGTCATTGTGCATCATGCTGCCTTCGATCATCCAGGTAAAGGTCTGCAGACCAATGTGTGGATGAGGGCCGATATCCAAACCATCTCCTTGCGGGAAACTGGCCGGACCCGCATGATCCAGAAAACACCAGGCACCAATCATGCGCTTATGCCGGCTCGGCAAGGCGCGTTTAATCACGGTGCCCTGCCCGATTTCCGCGCGACGTAAAGGAAACTCCTGAATAAACTGATTCACGTACTTTTCACAATTATCGGAATTCGACAGTTCAATATCACTATTATTCGACATGGCTGAGCTTACCTCGGCATTTTCATTCTACTTTTGAGTGGCTGAGACATGCATTTGACCGATTCAAGATGCCTCTCTGTTCAGGACAATGTACAGGGTCTATGGGCAAAATCTATCCCTGGAAATATTTAGATACGTATAAAACTCCTCATTAGTTCCATCAATTTAAATCCTGAAAAGCTGATGAGATTTGTATCCAAAGCCCCAAACTTGAGTTTTAGCAAGTCAATCATGATTTAGGTACATGGCGTTATGAGTTTAAATAAACTGAAGATCAGGAATGTCATTAGTCCATGTTTCACGTGAAACGGAGCAACAACAACTAAAGATCCCAATGAATAAGATGATTATTCATGTATTTCAATCACTTTCAATTTTACAAAACACAAATTTTGTTACGTTTTAGCTTTAAAAACTTCCCGGATACCCAATTTTTGGGAGGTTATTTTTTACTCAATCACGGCATAATAGGCACCTATAAAAATAATACTGGACCAGGACATGTCTGCTCAGAATGAAAATATATATTCAACGGCGAATGTATCTTTTCAAAATTCGACGACCGATAAATCACTGAAATTATCTGAATGTGATCTGCAGAACCGTCAGCTGATTGAACAGGCGCTGACAGATCCTTATGCCCGTATTCCTGCCCCGTTTCAGCAGTATTTTCATGATTATGTCTATACGCATAGTCATCATAACTTGCGTCAAATTAACTATCTGGCGCAAATTGCCTTTTTACTCTATTTCTTTGCCGATATTCTGATTATTCCAGATATGTTTTTTATTTCTGGTCTGATGCGCGTCGTTCTGGTTCTGGGCGCGATGTTTTGCTGTTATTACCTATTTAAAAAACATAAAAATATTCAGATTCTGGACAGAATCTTGCCGATAGGCACCACGGTGGCTGCAGCCGCCTGGATTGGCTTACTCGCGCTTTCAACCAGTCCGCATGTTGCCACCTATATTTACGCCTCTGCGATTTTTATTCTCATCGCCAATCTCTGTGTGCAGACCCAGTTTAAAGTCGCGGTCTATTGCTCCATCTTGATTGCCCTATTTATCATGCTTGGGGTATCGCAGTTCATGAGTGCTTCTCAAGCCTTTATTTTTAGCGTGGTCTTTAGTCCACTGTGGTTTTTTAGTATTTATATTAACTGGAATAATATTCTAAATGTGCGGCGTTCTTTTCTGCGCTCTCTGCTCGATGAATGGAACTATCAAACCTTAAAGAATCTGGCCCATACTGATGATTTGACCCAGCTCTACAACCGTCGCCATTTTGTCGATATGGCTGAACGATCTATTCATCAATGGCCTAAACATGCCAGTAGCTGCCTATTGATGTTTGATGTCGATCATTTTAAAAATATTAATGATAGCTATGGGCATGATGTTGGTGATCGGGTACTACAACTGATTGCTGAGGTGACCCGTAAAGAAATGCGGCATAGCGATGTACTGGCACGTTTTGGCGGGGAAGAGTTTATCGCCCTCCTGGAAGATACTCAGCTACAAGACAGCCTGGTGATTGCAGAACGAATTCGTTGTGCAATTCAAAAGCAGTATATTTATGTCGAACCCAATCATGCCATCCGGTTCACCATTTCGATCGGTGTAGCAGAACTGGAATCACATACCCAGACTCTGGAAGATCTGATCAAACAGGCCGATATCGCCTTGTATCAGGCCAAGAAGTCTGGCCGAAACCGGATTGAGGTCTATCATCCTGATATGCTGAATAAGCCCAAGCCTACGACAGAAAATCCCTGGAATGTATTTAAGCCAGGCACTCAACCGGCCCAGTCAACGGCGAATTAAAGCTGAATCATTGGTCTGTTCTATAAGCTAGGATCATTCTTAGAATGCGTTAATCGGGGATTTTATTTTATAAAATAAATTTGATTCTTCCACTTTTAAAATATCCAACAAAAGAATAGAATATTTTTTATACAACTATATATAAATTTCATCTCATTCATTTTTATATATTTTAATTTGGGAAGGCTGCATGCCGCATGATAACGAAAAAAAATCACGTACCCTGATTCAGGAGGCTCTTCAAGATCCGCTGGTTCGTATTCCTGCGCCTTTAAAACCAGCCTACTATGCTCATCAGAAAAAGCTCACTTTAAAATACTTATTACAGGTTAATTTATTCGCACAGCTGGCATATGCCTCTTATACCCTTGCCGATATTCTGGTGCTGAATGATATTCTCAAGTTACTCATTTTGACCAAAATCAGCTATACCATCCTAATCGTACTGATCACGATCTGGATGTATCACTCTTATCGCAATTTACCTGTGTTTGATTTACTCTTGCCTACCTCAATTATTGGCGCAAGTGCCATCTGGTTTTTTAATCTAAACTAGTCTGAAAGTGCTTATACCCTCATTTATCAATATGCCTCCTTGGTCTTTATTGTGTTGGCCAATTTATGTGTGCAGATCCGGTTCTGGCCGTCTTTGATTACTTCGAGTCTGATTACCCTGATAATTTACATCGGCGTATATTTCAATACTCGGTCTGACCTGTACCAGATGTTTTTATTTTCCCTGATTTATCTGCCAGTATTGACCTTCAGTCTATATATTAGCTGGAGCTCGACCTTAAAATCACGCATGGTATTTTTGCAGCATACCCTGAATGAATATAATCGGCAGGCCTTTGAAAATATGGCTCATACCGACTCACTCACTGGCCTGAATAACCGTCGCTGTTTTGAATATCTCGCGCAACAACTGGTACAACAGAATTTTGATCAACCGGTGCCTATCAGTTTACTGGTCTTTGATGTCGATCATTTTAAGCAGATTAATGATCGTTATGGTCATGATATCGGAGATCAGGTCTTACAGACGATTGCTCTAAATACACACAGCGAAATGCGGCAGCATGATATTTTGGCACGCTATGGCGGTGAGGAATTTATTGCATTTTTACCTGAAACCTCTCTGGATGAAGCGCTAGAAGTTGCCGAGCGTTTAAGGCATAAAATTGAAAATATTGTGATCGATCTGGACAGCCAACATCGTTTCAGTTTTAGCATTTCGATTGGTGCTGCCATTCTGGAAAGCTGTGAAACAGATTTAATGACCCTGATTAAACAGGCCGATATTGCCTTATATCAGGCTAAAGCCAATGGACGGAATCGGGTTGAAGCTTATGATCCAGATCTGGAGCAAAGTTTAGCTGGGGAGCTGCAAAACTGGCAGGTTAAACCGGCTTAAATTACCCGTTAAAAATTATCTTCATCAAAACGATCTTGGTCGATTTTATAGATATGAAAACTACGTTCTATTTGTACACCTAAACCAAATTCAATCATTAAAGACGTCAGCTTATCGCCATCAATTAAAACAATACCGGATTTTCTTGCCGACTCAATGGCCTCTTTACTGAAACTTGACGTAGTAATGAATACACCCTTCTTAGCAACTTGATCGGCCAAAGCACCTTTAAACTGTTGAATGTCGGGACGACCAACAGTATCTTTCCAACGTTTCGCTTGGATGTAAATTTTATCTAGCCCTAATCGATCTTCACTAATTACACCATCAATTCCACCATCGTTGGTTTTACCAATCGCTTGAGCTGCATCTTGATGTGAACCGCCGTAGCCCATTGCCACCAGAAGATCGACAACCAGTCTTTCAAAAAATGAAGGAGATTTATCTTTTACCATCTGAAGCAAATCACTTTTCAAATCAGATTTTAATAATTCCGTTGTGTTCTGGATTGTTTCTTCTGGAGTCTGAGTTTCTTGGTAACTATTTAGGCTTTCAATAACTTGTAGATTCCCGATCCCAAACTCATCTTTATTTTTCTTTCCTAATTTAAAATCTGAAAATCCGTTGAACTGTGCTAAATATTCATTTGTTATAGCATCTAAACTTTTTAAATCAACCTGTCTACCCAAGCTACTAATCTCACAATATGCTCTCTTCGGTTGTTGAACTAAGCCCGCCTTAACTAAGTAGGTCTTTGCCCATGCCACTCTATCTTTAAATATATTTTTCCCGCTCGGAAGAATTTTATTTAAATCCTCTTCGTGTAAATTGGAACGTTCAGCTAGGATATTCGCAGCATCCGAAATTTTTATTGGCTCATTTAATTCTGATAATAATTTCATTAAAGGCAGCATTAATTGATCATAAGTAGGTAAAGGCATTTTTTAGCTTTTAAAGGTTTATTTTTATTCAGTATAAATCAAAAAAAGAGCGCCGAAGCGCTCTTTTTTATTAGGTTATATCTGATAAACCAGATACTGCCACGCGCATAGCGCTTGGCGTAATTTAGGCGGACAGCAGTGCTGTCCGAAACCCCTAAATTACTCCCATTCAATCGTTGCAGGTGGCTTAGACGATACGTCATAAGTCACACGAGAAACGTCAGCAATTTCATTCATGATACGCGTAGAGATTTTGTCTACAAGTTCATATGGAAGATGCGCGAAACGAGCTGTCATAAAGTCCACAGTTTCTACTGCGCGCAGTGCAATTACCCATGCATAACGACGGCCATCACCCACAACACCCACAGATTTTACTGGCTGGAATACTGCAAATGCTTGAGCAGTCTTGTCATACCAGCCGCTGTCACGTAGTTCCTGCATGAAGATGTCATCTGCAAGACGTAAAATGTCTGCATATTCTTTTTTCACTTCACCTAAGATACGCACACCTAGACCCGGACCTGGGAATGGATGACGATAGATCATGCTGTGCGGCAAACCTAAAGTCGTACCCAATTTACGTACTTCATCTTTAAATAAGTCACGTAATGGTTCAACCAGTTCAAACGCTAGATCTGCTGGTAAACCACCCACATTATGGTGTGATTTAATCACATGTGCCTTGCCCTGCTTGCTTGCAGCAGATTCAATTACGTCTGGATAAATCGTACCTTGTGCAAGGAATTTTACGCCATCTAATTTACGTGCTTCTTCAGCGAAGACAGCAATAAATTCACGGCCAATAATTTTACGTTTTGCTTCAGGATCAACTTCACCTGCAAGCGCAGTCAAGAAACGCTCTTCAGCAGCAGCACGAATAACACGGATACCCATGTTGTCAGCAAACATTTGCATCACTTGATCGCCTTCGTTCAAACGAAGCAGACCATTGTCTACAAATACACAGGTCAGCTGATCACCGATCGCTTTATGCAACAGCGCTGCCACTACAGATGAATCCACACCACCAGAAAGTCCTAGTAATACTTTTTCATCACCAATCTGTTGGCGAAGCTGTTCTACACGTAGATCAATAATGTGTTCTGGCGTCCACAGACCGCGACAGCCACAAATTTGATGCACGAAGTTCGACAGTAATTCTGCACCTTTAGAAGTATGTGTCACTTCAGGATGGAACTGAATACCATAGAAACGGCGAGTTTCGTCAGAAACCATCGCAATTGGACAGCTAGGCGTTTGTGCAGTGATCTGGAAGCCTTCTGGAATACGGGCAACTTTATCGCCATGGCTCATCCAGACATGCAGCTGGTTTTCACGGTCCTGTAAGTTACCGATCAGCTTGTCACGTACAACAATATCTACTTCTGCATAGCCAAACTCATGTACATGACCTGGCTCAACTTTTCCGCCAAGCTGTTCGCACATGGTTTGCAGACCATAACAAATACCCAATACCGGCACACCCAGCTCGAATACCACTTGTGGCGCACGCGGGCTGCCCTCAAGGTGAACACTCTCAGGTCCACCAGACAAGATGATACCGTTTGGATTAAATGCACGAATGTCTTCTTCAGACATATCATAGGCATACATTTCAGAATATACACCAGCTTCACGGACACGACGTGCGATGAGCTGACTATATTGAGAACCGAAATCCAGAATCAGGATACGATCTTCAGTAATTTGAGTATTGGTAGTCATGACGAACAACTATGAAAGGCAAACGAAAGATAAGCGCCGTATTCTAACATTTTTCAGCGCATTAAGCACACAATTCGCATGAGGTATACATTTAGTTGATTGCATTATATTTCTAGCACAACAAAGCGTCCCTTCGGATGCCTTGTTTGGTCTGTCATTTTTATATTTTTAAGCTCAAGATTTAATCCAACTAAGCATGTTTTTATAAAAATCTGAAGATAATATGTAAGAGAAATTTTTGCTCAATTGAAGATGGATGGAGCGTTAATTATTTTACTTTCTGGTACTGACTTTCATGCCCCGGGCTGTTAGGATTTGACCACACTTTTGCTTGTACTGGGCTCATGGAACTGATTGATTTTATCTTGCATGTTGATGATCACTTGCTTGAATTTATCACCAATTACGGGATCTGGATTTATGCCATTCTTTTCCTGATTATCTTTGTAGAAACAGGTCTGGTGGTGATGCCATTTCTGCCCGGCGACAGCTTGCTATTTGCAGCAGGTGCATTGGCAGCCTCTACTGGTGCGATGGATCCATGGGTGCTGATTCCACTCTTGTTTGTGGCGGCAGTATTGGGCGACACCCTGAATTATCATATTGGGAAATATATTGGTCCTCGGGTTTTCGAGATTGAATCGCGCTTCATCAATAAAAAACACTTATTGGCAACTCAGCAATTCTTTGCCAGACATGGTGGTAAAACCATTATTTTCGCGCGTTTTGTTCCTTTTGCCCGTACCTTTGCACCCTTCGTTGCCGGTGCTGGCAGCATGAATTACAAATATTTCCTGACCTATAATGTGGTGGGTGCATTTGCCTGGATTAGCTCATTTGTCATTTTGGGCTATATGTTTGGCAATATGCCGATCGTTAAAGACAACTTCACCTATCTAATTTTTGGCATCATTATTTTAAGTGTATTGCCAGGTGTGATTGGCTTTATCCAGCAAAAACTTAAAAAAAGTAAAACAGCTTAAGAACTGTTTACATTAAGATTTTTTTACAGCCTGTGCGTTTAATCCCAGAGCTTGATCAGGAGTGGGATCAGACAAAGCAGGACAAATAGAGCCGCGCCTTTATAAATGAGGCCGGCTTTTATTTTTTCAGATGGACTGGTCAAAATGGCCTGACCAAAGACCATCCAGAAAACCCCGACCGGAATGGTACTCAAACTAAAGGCAGCAAAAACCAGAACGAAGTTGGTCGGACTTTGCCAGGTTTCCATCGGTAAAATTCCAGAGGCCAACAAGGCTGCTTTGGGATTTTTTAGGGTAGTTGTAAACATTTGCCAGGGGCGAATCTGCGGATGGGTCTTGCTGTAACGTTCTAACTGCTGAGCCTTATATAAATGTAAGGTCATCCAGCCCACACAGATGGTACTCAGTACATAGACCAAGCCTTTAAAATTTGGCCAGATCGGTGACGCCAGATGAATCAACAAGGCCCAGACATTAATGGCATAAAAATAGCCGAGCAAAATGGCAGGAAGATAGAGACTGGTTTTGGCCTGCCCCTGCTGATGAGCAGAACTAGCCACCAAGGCATTGGCGGGCCCTGGAACCATCATTACAGCAATGAGTCCTAAAACAAATAACCAATTTTCAATCATCGCAATGAACTTTTCCGGGCCAAGGTTGTAGCTTAATCAATATGAGAGTGTGATAACAAGCTTATAAATTTCAGATTTATATACAGTCTGGTCAATTTCCCGTGAGTTTTATCTTAATGTAAACCGCCCTATTCTTGGTGAAAGCAATAAAAAAATGCCGACCCGAAGTCAGCATTCATCCGTTTAATGTTGAATGATTTATTTAGGCGTCGCCTGCCGAACGATGATCGGACAGTTCTTATAACGCGCGGCCTGTACAATCGCTTCCTGCTCGCCTAAAAGCCGTGCCAGTTCGGTTCTTTTGGTATCGGATGATTGTCCCATATTGACTGAAACACTCGGGCCAATACCCCAGCCACCGCGACTACCCCAACCACCGCCAAGACCAACGCCCACACCGACGCCAGTACGTTTCGGTGGTTCAACGCCATTGTCGATATACTGCTGAATACGATTATATTCACCCTGTAATTGCGAACAACCCAAAGTCTGATAGAGGGTGGGCGACACATAAGTCGGTTTTACCGGCGTTGCACAGGCACTCAGTAATGCCAGTGCAGCAATACTCAGGCTTACTTTCACAAGTTTCATAGCTAACTCGATCTTAATTCTGCTCTATCTCATTGAACAACGATTGATAGGCCTGAGTCAATTTATGATCAGTAGCCAAATGAATCAAAGGCTGATTTTTCTGATGAGATTCTTTCATCAAGATCGAGGGTGGCAACATACTGTCGAGGACCGGTAAGCCTTCATCTTTGAGCTGTTGTACCACTTCACGCGGTAATTTGGCCTGTGCCTGAAACTGGTTCACGACAATCCCTTCGATTTCCAGCCCTTCATTATGGTCATCCTGGGTTTCAATCACATTTTCAATCAGGGTCTGTAGGGCACGTTTAGAAAATACATCACAGTCAAATGGAATCAGCACGCGGTTCGCCGCAATGAGAGCAGAGAGGGTAAAGAAATTGAATGCAGGCGGTGTATCAATAAATACCCGGTCATAATGCCCCGACAGTTGTTGCAAGGCATCTCGTAACTTGTAGATCTTGTGCTTGGACTCCAGTGCATGGGCCAATGCACCCAGTGTCGGGCTAGCCGGAATGACATCCAGATGTTTAAAAGAGGATTGATGCACATAGCTTTCCAGGCCTTTGCTACGACTTTTTAAAATTGAGCCAATCGCATTACCAAGCAAGCCCTTGCTTTGCTGATTACCGAGTACATCTTCAAAATAGTTTTCGATATTCGGTTCGAGTGCCGGCTTGTCACTAGAATACGTCGCATCATCACCCAGCACATACTGGCTAGAGTTGGCCTGCGGATCCAGGTCAATCAATAAGGTTTTTAAACCCTGATGTGCACTGATCGCTGCCAGATTGACAGTAATACTCGACTTGCCTACCCCACCCTTTTGATTAAATACCACACGTGTACGCATGTCCCCCTCCTCACATTTTTAATTACTTTTACAACATTTGTATTTTCTAATTATTTGCATGGACTGGCTGTGCTGATCATCACAGCCAGCCTGCTTTTAGCCAAAATTCGGCTTGATCATCACCAAAGCCAGAATAGACACCAATGAAACTACAGCAATAACTAAGCCAGCCCGACGCTGCGACAGCAAGATCGAATCATCTTTTTTATAGGCTTTGCCTAGCGAGGATACCAGCACCAAAAATAAAATGACTTTGGCATAGAACCAAGGCTGTACATCAAAGTCTTTCAGGACGAGCGATACTATACCGGTCAGTGCAATCACCGTGATAGCTAAATGCTGTAAAGCGACTAGCGCTGTACGTGCTACCGGATTAGGCATATTTCCCTGTGTGCCGACAAACAAGGTCAAGGCACGGGCAAGAATGGCGACAATCGCTAGTCCTGCTGCCGACATATGAATAATCTTGACTAAAAGTTGGGTTTCCATCATGTCCTCTTAGTTTTTTGGTGCGTGTGCACAAGCAGGGCTGGTAGTGTCCTGACCTGCCCATTCTTCAGGCAAAAATGCATGAATAGCCAGCGCATGAATCTTGTCTTTCGACAGCAGATCACCCGCAGCAGCATAAACTTTCTGATGACGCTGGACTGGACGTAAACCGGCAAAAGCCTGACTCACAATCACGGTTTTAAAATGCGATTCTTTTCCCGGAAAATAACCGCCATGACCCGAAGATTCATTCACCACTTCCAAATGGGTTGGGGATAATTGCGCCAAACGGTCTTTCAGTTGTTGTTCTAAACTCATGGTCTGACTCCAATCTGCAAAAATATAGTCCCAGTATACCTTGTTCTGCTGAGTATTTCGGTAATCTGTTCAGGCGCAATCCGTTGATTGTGGCGAAATTTCATTGATTTCTATATAAATATTGGTTATTTATTGTCTGGCCTACAGCATTTTGCTTTTATTTTATGCAATTGATGCAAGATTTTTAACAAAGGTGTTGACCACATTTTTGCATGCTGTATTATACACGGCATGCGGGAATAGCTCAGTTGGTAGAGCATAACCTTGCCAAGGTTGGGGTCGGGAGTTCGAGTCTCCTTTCCCGCTCAAAATTTTTTCATTTAGTTTTTTCATTTAAAAAACTTTATAGACTCCGCGGGAATAGCTCAGTTGGTAGAGCATAACCTTGCCAAGGTTGGGGTCGGGAGTTCGAGTCTCCTTTCCCGCTCCAGATTCAAAAAGCCCTCATCGAAAGATGGGGGCTTTTTTATATATGGTTAAATTATTATTTCCATCATTTTCAATAAAAACGGATAAATGCATTCAAGGATCTACCCTAAAACAGATCCCCCAATTTTATAAATGGTTCATTATCTAAACCAGAAAGCGGATCTCATCCCTATTAAATAGAAACAGAATTTTTGGCTTGTGGCATTTCAACCTCTACCTCCATATGCGACATATCATAATCACCCATCCAAGGTGAAGCACCATAAAAAGCCCCATTCAATTGGGAATAATTAATCAGCTCTTCACGGAAATAGTTGAAATACACCTGATCGACCTTGCCTGGATTTCTCCAGAATTTAGCCAATGGACGTTGGTTGGTCAATTTAGGTAAATTATAAAGTGCATACCCTAATACCTTGACAGGAATATGGTGATACAAAGCTTGAATGCCTGTCGTACTGTTTACTGCAACAAAACCCAGACTATTTTTTAATAATGTAGGCAAATGAATATCACAAAAATAGTGAACACGCCCTTCAACATCGTGAGACTTTGCTAGCTTACGAATATAAGAGGCATAATTACGATAGCCACGATCCATCGGATGATGTTTGAGCACCAAATGATGATATGAATCTGCATGTTGTGCAAAATCCTGAATGACCATTTCAATGTACTTTTTCATGCATTTTAAATCAGAATGGGTACGAATCTGAAAGTCATTATGTACTTGTAGTGCAAAAACAAAATAACGTTTTTTAGAGGCCTGTATAAATGCATTAAACCGCTTTTCTTCTATGAAAGAATTTTTAATCCGTCGCACACCCGACCAGACCCAATAATAAATTTCTGACCAGATACTCATCTGCCGATGATGTTTATAATGCGGGTATTTCCAGGAGAAAAGCAGCATAAATACATAATAGACCATGACACTGATCAGCATCGAACGATAACTATTATTGACTTCAGATACTTTTTTCACTTGGGTATTTTTAGTTTTTTTTGTTTTTAATTTTAAATGGGATAAGAAGTTGGAAAAGAAATTCACCCCATCTTGCTCAAACGTAATATAGTTCGGCCGAATATAGCCTTCCTCAAAAGCAAAAAAGTTAATTCGATGCTTTAAGGCAACTTTTTTTGCAGCTTGATGATACTTGCGGCAGTCTCCAAAACAGACCACTGCATCAATCTCTTGAGACAAAAGCAAGTCTTCGATCCAAGTCGAAAAATCGGCATACGTGCCGGTAAAATCAAAGTTGTATTCAAAAGAACGCGAAAAAAATTGATCTCCGCCGTTCAGGTTCACTTTAAAACATTGAATATCATGGTCTTTGAGCCAGGCAGAAAAACGATTAAAAAAGTTTCCCATCGGCCCCTGTAATAACAGAACCCGTTCAGAAAGCAATAAACGATTCACATGAACTGACATAAAGAAACTAACCTATTTTTTTAACTTGTTATATAAATGTAATAATACACGCTTATACCTATGATCATGAGCTACCGGTTGATCTAATTGACTTTTAATATAAGCGATCACATCCTCGGGACGAACCAAGGGAATACCCGATGCTCGAGTATGCGGTAAATTATATGTAGGATATTCTACTAGAGTTACATATAACAAAGTTTCTAAGGTTATATTTTTATTGTTGCGTCTTTGTGATGAAAACAAATCCTGTGTTAATCCCCAACCTGCATAAAATGGTAAACCATAACAATAAACTTTTAAGCCTCGAATCAGGGCCTCAAAGCCACTAAGTGAGGTTATGGTATGTACCTCATCACAAATTTCAAAACATTCTAAAATAGAGGTGTTCAATTCAATTTGGTTAGCATAGGTTAACATGTCTTGGTCGGAAATTTTCCCGACCCGCAAACCCGTTTGTACATCTGGATGGGGTTTATAGATAATATAACTGTCCGGATGATCTTGCCGCACCTTTTTTAGCAAATCCAGATTAGTTTTAATCCCGATTCCACCGAGCTGAATCGACATATCATCTTCAACCTGCCCCACGACCAATAAAACCCGCGAATGCTGAGGACGTTTTAATGGCCTTGAGTCACCGACATTGTATTTTGAAATATTCAGATCGATGAGCTTTTGCTGTAAATCACGTGCTCTTTGAAGCTGCTGTTCGGTAAGATTAACTTGATTGAGAAGATTCTCAATTCCTGATGGTTTTGTCGCGTCATAATAGATACCGACATCATCAAAAACGAGCGAACATGGTCGAATTAAAGTGGCGCCCAATCCAACAGATCGGATAAATCCATCCTCTACAGTAATCACATTTAGATAATTCTGATCTTTCAATCGTTGCGCTTTTTTGCCCCAAGCAAGAGTCGGCTGATTTTTTTTAGGCTTTAGATAGCGTTGAAATTTTAAACTAAGCTTTGGAAAGCTTAAAAAGTCCGCAATAAATTTCTTTTTCCAAGGACTAAAACCATACGCAATATAGGATTGACCTAGATGTTTTTGAAATTCAATATTCGGAATAATCAGATCTATAATATCTTCACATTCACAGCGCTCACCGGTAACTGGATTGACATAGCGTGCATAATGAAAATAAGCAGATGCAAATAAATGGTTGAGGGAACGTTTGACACCACGTCTTCCATTTAAGATTTCCAAAGGTGCATATTGATCATCTGTCAGTCCCCAACCTGCATACCACGGCACGCCGAAACAATGTACTTTTTTTCCGCATAACAGTGCTTCAAAACCAAGCTGAGAACTCACCACATACACTTCGTCCATCTGCTGCAGCAGCTCGACAGGATTATAGTGCTCAGTGAGCAATCGTATATTAGGTTGATTGAAATCCTCTGGCGTAAAATGAGCTTGAGCTTTCCCGGCCAGTACATCAGGATGGGTTTTTACCCATATAATCGCTTCTGGATGATCTAAACAAGCTTGTGCCAGCATAGTTTTAAAGGTTTCTGGCGTGGCCCCTGCATATTTGATCGATTGATCACCAAAGGTTTGATCTATCACTAAGATATGTGTGCTTTTTTGATCAAACTTGCCTAAATCTATTGTTTGAAATTTTTGATTATATTTAGTAATTCCATATTTTAAGATTTGGTCGATGGCATGTTGGGCACGAAGATTATCTTTAAGACTCTCATCTTTTAAAATGAGGTTTTCTAAATCTGAAGGCTGTAGTGCATCGAAATAAATACCGGTTTCATCAACAACAAGCGATAGAGGTGGATAACCATCTTTACCCAAGCCCAGAGAGCGGACAAAACCATCCTCCAGGCAGAGAGCTGTCAGACCTTTTTGTTTGGCTAAGGCTTGGGCTTTAAAGAAACTTTTTTTACGGCCCCAGCCACAACTTACTCGCAGGTTGGTTTGATTATTAAAAATATATTTATAGAGATTAACTATAGATAAGATATTTTTATTAGCATTTAGATACATAAATAATTCATTACAAATACTTATTAAGTAAACTTTTATTACGTTTTAAACTATTAGAATCATCTAAACCCTCTACAAGAATGGGATGATAAAAACGATTCTGATATTCAAAATTAAGAGATTTTGACGTTTTCATTAAAACTTTCTGAGTACTGAAATGGAGTGTCTGTGAACAACACCAACGACTAACATCCTGCAGAGCAGCTATACAATATTGGGTACCATAACTCATATTAATACTAAAATATTCATCATTCATCCATTTATCATTTTCTAAATTATTTTGAATAAAATAGTTATTTAATTCTACACGCTTTTTATATAGAAATTTAGCATAGGAGTTAGTCATCATAGAAATTGAATAAATGCATCCGTAAGGATATCTATTAATAAAATCTATAGTTTTGTATAAATAATTTTTATTACCTCTCTTACCAAATTTTCCTGCGTAAAAATCAATATTATGCATTTCAAATTTTTCTAAAAAATTTAAAAAATCATCTGAATAAATAATAGCTTCATCTTCTACTAACCAAGCTCTCTCCATTTCAGGAAATTCATCAAAAGCAAAATAATAGCAGTAATCTCCTGAACGCCACATTATATCATCTTGATATCTTAGAAATTTATTCTTTATTTTATCTTTATTTATAGATACTTTTGACCACTCACTAGGAATATTAACGATATTTTTTGTTTCATCTACAACAAAAATAACATTTGCACCCTTTTCTTTATAATATAAAGCTAATAGATTATTAACTTCATCCCAACGATAAGTTCTAATCAATATATTTGGTTTATATTTATTTTTTTTAATATTGGAAAAGGCAGTTCTCCCATTTATTATATTTTTTATAAAATTATAGCCCAAGTTAGTTGGATGAACTGTGCCATCATTTTCAATCATATCTTCAAAGTTAAAACTACTATCTAATTGCAGAGTGTTATTAGAATAAAGATTATTTAATTTTTCTAAATTCCATATGGGGTGCTTATAAGACCCATTAACTATATATTTATTATTCTTAATATTCAAATTTTCCCTAGCACCTAGGCACCAAAAAATAAATTTTATTTTATCATTTAATTTTACAAAGTGATCAAGGATTTTAATTGCTTCATTATATAAAATAGTATCATTCTCTAAATTAATTAGATCTTTATCAATAAAAGTAGGATTTAAAGATTTATTTAAAATATAAGAATTACCTATTCTAAAATCAGGTACCATTAAAAAAATTTCTTTCCCAATTTCAGTAAAAAAATCAATCCACCTTATTAAACTTTTATCATAAAGACTTAAGCCAGAAAAACCTATTAAATAAAAATTTGGATAGAAAATATCACCATTATATATTTTATCACGCCATCTCTTTATATGTGAAGGTCCTATTAATACACGATCTAAATTATCTTTAATTACTCTACTATCAAAACTATCAACAAAGAATCGTTGATATTTTTTATTGTCTAAATTTGTATTTAATATCTTTTTTATATTTGAGTAATTAACAGATTCTAATTTAAATATATCTTTATCCCACCATCTATATTTTTGCAATCTCTCAATTATCTCAAATTCAAATCTATAACCAATTACTTGTGCAGGATTTCCAGAACAAATTGAAAATGGAGGTAAATCATCAATTACAAGAGAGTTAGGAAGAACTATAACTCCATCCGATATAGTAACACCCGATTTAATAATACAGTTTTCCTGTATCCATACATCATTACCAATTTTAGTTAATGGAGTTTTATTATAAAAAAATCGGTTTTTCGATATTTTTTCATAATCACTTGAAATTACTTGAGGTATTCCATTAGAGAAATCACTATTTGAAAATATATTTTTTTCACCTAGAAATTTACCTATATTAACGTTCGGATCTATTTTGCTAAATCTTCCAATAATTACATCTCGAATATTAGCATTCTTACTAATATTAGTATAAGCGCCAATAGAAAAAAAACCTCTAATCTTCCAAGAGTTAATTAAGCAAAACTCCTCAACAAACCCATAACCTTCAATTTTATTTTCATTCAATAAGTTATCTAAATAATTTAACATTTCCACATCCAATTAAAAAGGAAATTTATCCTATATTTATATTCTTTTCTTAATAAAATCCACCACAAAAGCTTTTGGATCTCTCTGAAGCTTTTTCACCTTTTTCATAAAAATTGATGTCTGCTCAGCAGTTACATTAATATTTTTTAAGGGCTTTTTCTCATTTTTATCTTTAATAGATGAGTTTTTACGGTTCTCTACTCTTAACATAGCATTTAAATAACTTCTATTATTATAGCTAAAAAGGGGATTTAAACCAGAAAACCATGTTTTTCCTTTAAAGTTAAAAAACTCGACATTAATATAATCGTAGGCATGTGATTTTCTATTATCAAACTCTTTAATAATATCTTTTGCAGTAAACCAACTATATTTTTCTGTAATCAACCAGTTAAACAATCTTATAGTTTTACTTTCATTTAAATCAAATACTTCATTAGTATATAAGTCTTTAATAATAATCTCCAGACTTTCTATCTGCTTAGTCAATGTACCATTAAAACTATAATATGCATTACCAACAGTATAAACAGGTTTATTATGTGCAAGCGCTAACAACCCCACGCCTGAATTATATAAAAGAACAGCATTTACACAATCTATTACAGCATGTATATTCTCATTATTTAAATTGGTTACATTTTCATAATTAAATCTATTAGCTTTTTTATCTAATGGGTGTGGCTTAATGACAAATTGGATATTTTTATTTTTAATTATAGTATTTTCTAATTCATCTAAAAACTCGTCATATTTTAAATAACCTTCATTAAAAAATGTAACAGCCATATCATCATTAAGTTGAAGAGGAATAAAAATAGATTGTTTAAATTTGAGTATTTCTATGCTTGGTTTAGAAATCGTTTCATCATAAGTCTCCATTGACTCTAAAGTATGAGACCCTGTTACTAAACTATTTATATAGTTTTTTGTTAAAAAAATATCTTCTTCACTTAGTTCTTTATCTAATATTTTTGTATTTTTAAAGTCATTATCATCATAACTAACTTGGTTAGCATAATAGATAGAATTTGGCAGACCTCCTCGCTCTACAACTGAAACCTCTACACCATTTTTCTTTGCAAAATCAAATAAATCCTTATATTTCTTATGACTTTTCATATATGGATTAAACATACATAAAAAATCAACTTTGCCTTCAGAAATAAGCTTATAACCTTCGACAATTTCTTCCAAATTATTCCTTGATAAAACTTTTAAATTATAACCAAGATATTTTAATGGTAAAAAATATCTCCAGTTTTTATAGTCATTCATTAAGCAAAGACAGTTTTTATCTTTAATTAAATAATCAGCTTCTAATACCTTTTCCTCTTTTTCAATATAAGCTGAAATCACTTCATTAAATTTCTCTCTCTTCCAGTCATTGTTATTAGTCCAATAACCATTATTTTTTGGTTTTGGATGCCATAAATGGTAAGCTTTATATCCTAGACTTTCATTAGAAAACATCACAGCTTCAATATATCTTCTGAAACCTGAATAATTTTTATCTCCCCAAAAAGAATCTTTTAATGGACCATAAAAGTCTTTATTTAATTGTTCTGGCTTAGGGATATCTGAGCAGATCAACCCAATTCTTAACATTAAATCAAAATCTTCTGAACCATGCCCTCTAAATTTGTCACAGTATCCTCCTATTAAATTAAATAGTTCCTTAGTCATGAAAAATACATTACTATAGCTTGTATAGAATTCTATATCTTTTCCATATTCAGCTTTAGAAACAAAATAATCTAACTCTTTGATAAAACTTACTTTATCTTCACTATTCCAAAATTTATTTGTTTCATTTTCCTCTAAATGACATATTGACATTGTTAAAAATCTTTTTGGATAAATATGCATTTTTAATTGTTCTGCATCTTTCGCTAAATTAGCAAAAATATTTTTATCAAATACAAAATCTATATCAGATAAAAGAAAATATTTAGTTTTTACATTATTAACAGCAATATTACGTGCTTTAGCTAGTGAAAATTCCTCTCTATCATTCTCAAAAATATAATTTGCTCCATATTTTTCACAAATATTTTTAATCTCTGTAGCAAAAAAATCCTCAGAGCCAAAATCTACAACATTAATTTCCGGCTGTGGACTATAATAACTTAAGCAAAACTCTAATCTTTCTAAAATCCAAGGGGTAATATCACTTACTCTTATACATAAACAATAGGTAATATCTTTAGGTGTTACAGATATATTTTCTTTTACGAAAAAACTTTCTAATTGTGTTATCACTTAAACTTCCTCATTCTTATAAATCTAAAGCAACTTTCGCCGCTACTGCAATTTGATACAACACTTGAGTAATACCACGCGTTAACTCAATACCCTTAGTCTGCGCTTTAGGCAAGACTAAAATCTCATCACCTTGCTTAATTTTTTCGCCTTTACGCACCAGTTCAGCCTTACCATTTTGTCGAATCACAATCACTTTGGATTTATTCGATTTTTGGCTAAAACCACCGACCTGCTCAATATAGTTTTTGGCACTTAAACCATTTCTATATTCAATACCATTTGGGAAAGCAACTTCACCATGCACCATGACCACAGAGGTTTTTTCAGGAATATATAAAATATCTCCCTGTTCCAAAATTACATTTTGGAAAGTGTCTGGATTCAGCACCACCTGTCCCTTAGGTTCAACTTGACGTGCTTTAGCAATGAATTGTTTTACCAGTTCAGCATCACGCAAACGTAAAGCTGCTTCTTCCTGTGTGCTTGAACGGGCATTAAATGTTGTTTCTTCCAACTTATCCAAAGCAACATTTAACATCTCTTTTTGACGCTTGGCCACAGAAGGACGGAATAATTGCAAAGATTCCACTTCCGCTAAAGCATTCGGTTGTAGCTGCGTTAATACATCACTCAGTTTGGCGCCATAAGGCAGTACAATAGCGTGGGCACCATTATGTGCACCATCAACACGCACTTGAATGGTACCTGCATAGCGGTCAGCTGTAACGGTGACAAGATCTCCATCTTCCACCATCACATTATGCGCTTGGTTCAGTGAGTAATATTCACTTCTATACTCTGCACCTTGCCGACGCTGAATACTGACATTAGTTGCCCCTGGCTTAAGCTTGGCAAATGCCAATGCTTGTGCCAGCGTGACTGCGGGCGAGTTAGACTCGAAATCATTCTGGTTATAGACTTCACCAGAGACATTAAAGGTATGGGTACGTTGCCCGACCACAATCACATCCCCATCACGGAAGGAAAAAGGACGAATCTGGCCTTGCAGTAAAAAGTCATATAAATCGACCTGCTGCACTGTTTGTCCATTGCGCATGACTTTAATATCAATATAACTGCCACGCTCCGGATCCACCCCACCCGCGCGGTCCAGGTACGCAATCACACTATCATTCGCCACCCCCCCATAATTACCGGGCTGATTGACAAAACCAGTGACCATCACCTTCACGGGTTGGGCTTGCTCAAGGGCCGCATAGACGCCAACATTAGAGACATAAATACGGCGAACCTGTGCTTCAATCACAGATTGCAGATTGCCATTACGCACCCCTGCCACTTTGACCGGTCCGACATTGGGAATAAAAATATTGCCTTGTGGATCGACGGTTTGGGTACCGTTAAATTGATAAGCACCCCAAAGGCGTAAATTAATATTATCGCCCGGGTTAATCTGATAACTACTATTGAAGGTCGACCCTGCAGTAGAAGCAAAAGCACCTTTAAACAGCTGTGAACCAAACATTTTATTTTGAGCTTGGTATTTCATTGAACTACTTGGAGAAAGCTCAACCACAGATTGAGTGGAAAGAGGTGTAATATTCGGTGTCTGTCCAAAATTAGCCCCCATAGCATTTGACACTTCTGCGGGCAATAAAGCTTGATCCAATGCATGACTTGCCGTCGCACAGGCCAATGATAAAACTGATAACAACGCAATTTTTTTCATAATTTATTCTTTGTGCTCACGGATAATAGAATGGATGAGTAATCCAATTCCAAAAATAATATTCAATAAAATAAATGAAGTCAGACTGATATACACTTTCCGCGGATATAAAGCATCCTGAGCTAAACGCGGTGTCGCAATCACCACCAATTTCTTGAGCTTACGTGAAGCTTCTAAACGCGCTTTTTCCAAAGATACCAAAGAGATTTTATAAAGATCAGCGGCAAATTCAACCTGCGCTTTCAGTGCTTCAAAGTCAGCTACATTCTTATTCAGTTTTAAGTTATTCGGTGAAGTCAATTTTGAACTTTCAGTATTAATTTGCTGTTGCAAGGCTGCGATCTGACTCCGTAACGCCACCACTTGAGGTGCTTCAGGCGTCAAATAACTAAGTAAAGTGCGCTCTTCAGTTTTCAATTGTGCCAAACTGGTCTGTAAACCTGCAATCAGTGTAGCCACCGCTTTGGCTTGTAATTCGGGATCAAAAATTTCATTTTCATTTTGGTACTGGAGTACAGCCTGACGAGCCTCATCTAACTGCGCTGTTGCTTCTGTATATTGTTTCTCCGCAAATACTTGTTGCTCTTGCGCAATGGTCTGGGAAATTTCATTGATAAACTCATCACTTTGCTTTAATACTTCTTGATTGAGTTTCAGTGAGAACTCTGGCGAAAATCCCTGAGCATGCACATGTAGCATCATGGTTTGCTCATCAAGTTCGACTTTAATCATTTTATTAAAATATTCGACCAAGTCTTCGATTGAGGCATCTTGAGGCAGAGCAAAGATTGGATCACTAACTGATGAAAATTCTTTACGCAGATTCAGCGTTTGATCCAGCCTCTCGATCATATCGCGAGAACCAATATATTCTTTCAGAATTTGCGAGTCTTCACGACTGGTATTTGGCACGCCCAACAAAGCGCCTATTCCTGCAGTATCAGCCACTGGCGTATCTGCCACCTGCTTCACCAACAGTATCGAAGAAGACTGAAAACGGTCTTTCGCAAAGGCAAAAAGATAAAATACAATAATCAATACCGGAATAAGAACACAGCAGGTATAGGCAATCCAAAGCCGCTTATTTATTTTAGCTTGCATACGCTTTATATACCCCTACTGCATCTTGCACATTATCAAAATATTCTGCTTTACCATCCCGCACCAAGAAAGCGACATCACAATTGCGGGTCAAGTCTTTTAAGTCATGAGAAACCATAATAATATTTGAATTTTCTTTAAGTTCGTCAAGTAAAGCCTGACTCTTTTTTCGAAAAGAAGCATCCCCTACCGCACCGGCTTCATCGAGCAAATAATAATCAAAATTAAAGGCCATACTCAATCCGAACCCGATCCGGCTACGCATACCACTCGAGTAACTTTTCATTGGCATATCAAAGTATTTACCAATTTCAGCAAACTCTTCAACAAAATTTACCACATGTTCAACTTCATCATGACTATTTACATAAAGTCTGGCGACAAAACGAACATTCTGTCTGGCTGTTAGGCTGCCTTGAAAGCCACCTGACAACGCGACTGGCCAGGAAATGGTTTTATTAGTAACTACCCTTCCAGAATCAGCATAGTCAATTCCTCCAATAACCCGGAGCAAGGTACTCTTGCCGGCACCATTTTTTCCTAAAAGGGCCACACTTTTGTTTTCAGGTAAAATCGCATTTAAATCTTTAAATACATAATGCCGACCTTTAGGCGTTGCGTATGATTTGGTTAAATTTTTGAGTTCAATCATTTCGATTTCACCATACGGCGTTCAAAGCGCTTATACAGAAGTAAACCTATAAATAAAGAAATAATCATCCATATCATGAAGTAACTTAAACTAATTCCTGGCACTAAACTATAAGTAGGCGCAACCGCATGGCGCATTAACTCAAAGATATGAATCAAGGGGTTGAATAATAAATATTCGCGATATTCCACTGGAATAATATGAATGGAATATAAAATACCCGATAAAAAATAAAGAATTAAAAAGAATACTGAAAGAAATTTCCCTATTTCTTTTGAAAAATCGCCAATCACAATAAAAATAAGACTACACGCCAGCATAAATATAAATAAGAGCGCCCAATAGCCTAGAAGTTGTGGAATTTGTTCAAAACTGATGCTATAGCCAAACCATAAAAATGCTGCAGTGAAAGCAATATAGGCGGTAAATTTAAGCAGAAACTCAAGAATATTTCGTGCCAGTAAAGCATCGATCGGTTTGACTGGACGATAGCTAAACAAGCCCCGGTTGGATTCAGTGGCACTGATCCCCAAAGTCACTCCCGTTCTAAACATAAAGAAAGGAATAATGCCATTAATTAAAAAAACAGCATAATCCATCCCCGGTAGTGTTCTTTGCATGACGGTCCCAAAAAGTACCACCATGATCCCAATAGTCAATAAAGGCTCTAAAAAAACCCATAAATAGCCTAGACGGTATTGACCAAAGCGGGTTTGTAATTCCCGAAGCAATAATGCACGTATCGATGCATACATCACCTGTAAACCACCACGTGCTTTCAGGCGTGGGAGTTTTCTTAATGGCATCTGATGTTGTGGTTCCATTGCGATGACTTATAAATTTATTATGTAAAACTTTCACTATCATACAGCGATCAATAAAGAGAAGAAAGTTAAACCTCCAGTAAATAAACCTGCATATACTTAAGTGGTAGACAGCAGAATGAGAAAAGATCCAATCTATGCTTTATTTAATACGAGCTTTTTTGTCCATATTCAAGGCCGATCCAGTATTCTAAGTTCAAAACGTTTCTTATTTACTGGTCAGAACAGCAGGATCTGCTGCACACTTTTTACCTACTTTTTTCCAAGGATTATTTCGCTGATACCGCTTTTCCAAGAAATCCAGACTGGCCCAATACCATGGCACTAAATTTGATTTCAATACAGGAAAAGAAAGCGGATCATAACCTAACCAAGGCACAAATGGATTTCGACGTGCATAAGTCCATAGTTCAATCCTCACCGAAGGTTTGAGACTTTTTGCTCTAGCATGAAAACCATAGGTATCTGCAATCACCAATGTATTGGCCTTCACCGCAAAAGCTTGCGGTTTGGCATAGCCTAATTCAAGCACTTCTTTTTCAGAGACTCGAAAAGAGCCTCGGCGGGTCATGGCATCCGTTTTTACTGTGATTGACTCAGATTTCTGCTGTTCCCAATTCAAGCGTTCAGGATTTAACTGATGCGAGCCGGGTACATAGACAAAAGGGCCTTCATCTTCAGCAACATCTTCTAAAAATAGCCAGGCTTTTGCACTGGAGTGAAAAGTATCACTATGTAAATTAGTTTGAGGATCTGCTTTGGCCTTTCTGACATGCGAAAAGATAACTTGCAGATAAGAGATGGGCTGAACATTAAAACTGGCAACATAATTCAGCAGGTTTCTCCATTCATCTGAATATAGGAAGTGTTGGGTGACAGGCATGTGCTTCAAGGTTTTGCCATCTAATGCCATACGGCGAGTCACCGTATCCCCTTGTAGGGTTTCCCGTGTTTCTAGCGGAGTCATCAGTAATTCTTGTTTTAATTGTGCAAACTCATCTGTAGCTAAAAAATTTTCTTTAAATATAAACCCATTTTTTTGAAAACTTTCGACATCTGCCGGATGAATGAACTTTGATAACTTCAATCTACGTTGTGCTGCCATTTTTGCGGCAAACTGAACCCGAAAACGGTGTAAACCGAGTTGATTTAATTTGGAATTCCCTAATATAGAATTAGATTCGAAGGATTTGGACTGTGTGATCAAAGCCATACTGTCCCATATAAATTTTCCTGGAGATTGAACCAATATCTTGCCCAACTCCTTAGCCACAGCTATTTTTTTTTGTTTTTGCTGATCCAGTTTTTTAATATTTTCAAAGACATTTTTTTTAAAGAAGTTCAATTGAAGTAACCCTGTTCTGTATTGGATCAATATTTGAAAAAATTATAACTAAAAACAAACTAGCCCGGTAATACTTCTGTTCAATCATTTTCCACCTTAGTCAGTAATCATAAAAAATAGTATTTTTAAGTTCAAAGTCTGAGGTTCGAATCTCCTTTCTCACCTCTAGATGTAAAAAAAGCCCTCATCAAAAGATCAGGGCTTTTTATATTTCACCAACGCATCAGATGAACTCAAGCTAGCAAACCACTAGCCATAATACAGAGTCCATCTTGAATATAATTAAAAGGTAATTCGCTGATAGTCACGGTATTGCGGTGTCCAGAAATTATGCTCTATTGCTAGCTGTAATTCTTCTACACTGATTTTCGGTGCTACCCCATCTTCAATCGCAGCAAGCGCCACTTTTAATGCAATCTGCTTCGAAATTGACTGTAAACAATCCAGATTCGGCAATAAATCTGCCTGAGGATCTTTCAGTTTCGGAGAACAGTCCGCCAAGGCATTACTCGAGGCCATCAGCATATTATCCGTGACACGTTTTGCACCTGAAGCAACTACACCCAAACCGATACCCGGGAAAATATAAGAGTTATTGCATTGGGAAATATGATGAATCTGCCCCTGATAATTCACTGGTGCAAATGGGCTACCCGTCGCAATCAATGCTCTGCCATTGGTCCATTGCAAGATATCTGCCGGAACAGCTTCTACGCGGGAAGTCGGGTTAGATAAAGGGAAAATAATCGGTTGCACACTGTTTTCAGCCATCGCTTCAATCACTTCCTGAGTGAATAAACCTGGCTGTCCAGATACGCCTATCAGTACCGTCGGTTTGGCACGTTTGACCACATCTAGCAGAGAAATCATGCTCTCTGCATCTGCCCAGCTTTCTACATTTTCAAGAGATTGTGCCAGTTTGCGCTGGAAATCTAATAAATTCGGCTGATTCTCAGTGATCAGACCAAAGCGGTCAACCATAAATACACGTGCGCGTGCTTCGGCATCACTTAAGCCCTCAGCAACCATTTGCTTAATGATCTGTTCTGCAATCCCGCAACCGGCTGAACCTGCGCCCAGGAAAGTAACCACCTGATCTTTGAGCTGTTTGCCTGCTGCGCGCGAAGCAGCAATCAGGCTGCCCACAGACACTGCTGCGGTGCCCTGAATATCATCATTGAAACAGCAGATTCGATCACGATACTTTTCCAGCAAAGGCATGGCATTTCTCTGTGCAAAGTCTTCAAACTGAATTAAGGCATCTGGCCAACGTTGTTGAATCGCCTGAATCACCGTCTCAATAAAAGCATAGTATTCATCGCCGCTGATTCGCGGTTCACGCCAGCCCATATAGATCGGGTCATTCAACAATTGCTGATTATTGGTACCGACATCAAGAGTAATCGGTAAGGTATAGGCCGGACTGATCCCGCCACATGCGGTGTAGAGTGCCAGTTTTCCAATGGGAATCCCCATACCACCAATGCCCTGATCTCCAAGACCCAAAATGCGCTCACCATCTGTGATTACAATCACTTTCACGTTCTTTTTGTTGATATTGTGAATAATCTGGTCGATCTGATCACGGTCAGGATAGGAAATAAAGATCCCACGATGACGGCGATAGATATCAGAAAAGCGCTGACATGCCTCACCCACAGTCGGCGTATAAATAATCGGCATCATCTCACTGAGGTGATTTTCAATCAGATGATAAAACAGGGTCTCATTGGTATCCTGAATATTTCGCAGATAAATATGCTTGTTAATATCACTGCTAAAAGCACAATACTGCTGATAAGAACGCTGACTTTGTTCCTCAATGGTCTCGGTGACATGAGGAATCAAGCCATGTAAATTAAAGCTTCTACGCTCTTCTTCAGAAAATGCAGAGCCTTTATTGAGTAGTGGGAGTTCTAACAGAGTATTTCCAGCATAAGGAATATATAAAAGGCGTTTACTATTTAAATTTTCTCTGGGCATTCTTTAACTCATCTAATCAATTTTCGGCAATTTTGCCAAAATCATCACATTACTTTCATTATTTTATCTAGCTTAGCCTGATTTCAGCCTGTTGGGTCATTTAGTAAATTGATAATACTTTGAGCAGGATTTTATAATCTGATAACGCTATTTTTTCTGTATAGATTTTGGGTTACTTTTAAAATGAACTGGTTTTGGTTTTACTAATCCAAATGAGCAGTTAAATTCTGTTTGACAAAAAACCTCAGTTCATCAAGGATAAAACATAAATTTAATAAGACCAACGAGTATAAAAATGAGTAAACTGCAACCGCTTTATCAGCCCGATATTCTGGGGACAGGCTATGAGCAAGCGACCTTAAACTTTCCCGATGATTATGAGGGCAAAGTCGTAGCAACCCTGATCCGTAAAAAAGCAGCCCAACCTACAAAAAAAGCAGTTCTATATATTCACGGCTTTATCGATTATTTTTTTCAGACCGAAATGGCAGAGCGCTTTAATCAGCATGGTTTTGATTTTTATGCGCTGGATTTGAGAAAATACGGCCGTTCGATTCTGCCGCATCAAAAATATTATAACGTGTATGACCTTGCTGAATATGATGCAGAAATTACCCAGGCACTCGACATTATAGCAGCCGAGGGTCACGATGCTGCCCTGCTCTGTGGTCATTCTACCGGCGGCCTGACCACGACCTTGTATGCGGCACATCATCCGCAGCATTCTTTAATTAAAGCACTTTGGGTCAATAGTCCATTTTATGACTTCAACATGAATCCGATCAAACGCGCGCTCGGCATCCCGCAATTGAGCAGACTGGCCAAAATTTTTCCCAACCTTAAATTCCCAAGCGAGCTGAATAAGTGGTATGCCACCAGCCTGCATAAGGATTTAAAAGGCGAATGGGACTTCAGTCTGGACTGGAAAAAGACCCGCTACCCGATGGTTCGGATCAGTTTTATTCGTGCCATTCATGAGGCACAAAAAGAAATTCATCGCGGTGTTCAGCTCGATGTTCCGGTACTGATCATGCATTCGCATCAGACTTTATATCCTAAAAAATGGGGCAAAGCCGCACAGAGCAGTGATGTAATTCTAGGCATTAAAGACATTCAAAAATATGCTAAAAAAATCAAAGGCGATGTCACGGTTCAAAGTATCCAGAACGGTTTACATGATCTGGTGCTTTCAGAGCAATCTGTGCGTGAGCAGGTTTATCAGCAACTGTTTCAATGGCTGCATGACAAAGGGATTTAGATAAACGCGGAAGGAGAAATGAAACTTACCCTCATTTCTCCTGCTTGGCTTCTTTTGAATCCTGACTAGGTCGAAATGTAATCAAGTGCATTGAAAATATGCCAATCTTTCGATGGTGTATAAATGTTATAAACTCTTGTTTTTAAAATTAAGGCTTTAGAATTTATAACTTTTATTCTTCTACTGCTTGTCTCCAAATATTGTCTTTTGTAGCAAGCCTGTAAACAAACAACCGTCCGTCTTTTTCCCTCTTTATAGTAGAGCTGAATGCAGAAGCGCCTATATTTTTTGATCGGCAACATGCGCTCGACCTGCACCACTAACAATCATATAAAGGAATAGATTATGCGTTATGCAGACCCCAATACTGACGGTTCAAAAATTCAATTTAAAGCACAATACAATAATTTCATTGGCGGCGAATGGGTCGCTCCGGTCAAAGGTGAATACTTTGACAATATCTCTCCGGTAGATGGCAAAGTCTTTACCAAAGTGCCGCGTTCTTCTGTAGAAGACATTGAGTTGGCGCTTGATGCAGCGCACAAAGCCAAAGAACAATGGAACCGGTCATCGCCGACCACCCGCTCCAATATCCTGTTGAAAATTGCAGATCGTCTGGAACAAAATCTGGAAATGCTGGCCGTGGCAGAAACTTGGGACAATGGTAAGCCCATTCGTGAAACGCTGGCTGCCGATATTCCGCTGGCCATTGACCATTTCCGTTATTTTGCCGGCTGTATCCGTGCCCAGGAAGGCGGCATTTCCGAAATCGACGAAGATACCATTGCTTATCATTTCCATGAACCGTTGGGCGTCGTGGGTCAGATTATCCCGTGGAACTTCCCGATTCTGATGGCCGCCTGGAAACTGGCACCGGCCCTAGCTGCGGGTAACTGTATTGTGCTGAAACCTGCGGAACAGACCCCGGTCAGTATTCTGGTGCTGGCTGAACTGATTCAGGACATTTTGCCGCCGGGCGTATTAAATATCGTCAATGGCTATGGGGTCGAAGTCGGCCGTCCACTGGCGACCAATCCACGTATTGCCAAGATTGCCTTTACCGGTTCAACTGCAGTAGGTCAGCTGATCATGCAATATGCCACGGAAAATATTATTCCAGTGACTCTGGAACTTGGCGGCAAATCACCAAACTTGTTCTTTGCTGACATTATGGATCAGGAAGACGATTATCTGGACAAGGCACTGGAAGGCTTTGCCATGTTTGCCCTGAACCAGGGTGAAATCTGTACCTGTCCTTCCCGTGCCTTGGTACAGGAAAGTATTGCCGATGAGTTTTTGGCGCGTGCGGTAGAACGCGTACAACGCATTAAAACCGGGCATCCCCTAGATACCGACACCATGATTGGCGCGCAAGCCTCACAGGAACAGCAAGACAAGATTCTGGGTTGTATTGCCACTGGCCGTGAAGAGGGCGCACAGATTCTCACCGGTGGTGAAGCACGTCAGGAAGTGGGTCAAGGTTTCTATATTGAACCGACCATCTTTAAAGGTACCAATGACATGAAGACCTTCCAGGAAGAAATCTTCGGGCCTGTACTGGCTGTGACCACCTTTAAAGACTTCGATGATGCGATCAAGATTGCCAATGATACGATTTACGGACTCGGCGCCGGGGTCTGGTCGCGTTCCGCACATACCTCTTATCGAGCTGGCCGTGCCATTCAGGCTGGTCGGGTCTGGACCAACTGTTATCACATCTACCCTGCGCATGCAGCTTTCGGCGGTTATAAAAAATCAGGCATTGGACGTGAGAATCACAGAATGATGCTGGATCATTATCAACAAACCAAAAATCTGTTGGTGAGCTATTCAACCAAACCGGCAGGTTTTTTCTAATCAATCTGATGATTAAAAGCGGGCTTCGGTCCGCTTTTAATCCACTATTTTTAAAAATTTTAATACTAGGTAAAATTTTCCAGCATTGTTCGTCTAGAATTCCCTTGAATGACTGACAATAAATTAAAAGGTGGTGTATCAAAAAGTATGCTAAAAAAAAGCAGGTTGAATTTTGATAAAATAGAGAAATGCAAATAACTCTAGAA
>NZ_JARDAL010000026.1:0-54704 GCF_048957595.1 Acinetobacter sp. AS5
AGCGCTTACTCAGAATAATTCAAGTGAATTTATTTGAAATAAAAACCTTAAAAGCGTTATTTTCACCCGATAAAGTCTCCATCAAACAAGAGGAAGCTTAAATGAGCTTCCTCTTGTAAAAATTGTGGGACAGCAGTGCCCCTGACGGGGCTTTTTTAGCGTAGCGCAGATCTTAGTGATCCGATGCGCCTGAGATACCAATACCGGTTTGTGAACGTACAAACTGGGCATCAAAGGCTTTGCGTTCTGCCTGAGCCTGTGCCGAATTATCCGTCACAGAGAACAACCAGCAGCACAAGAATGACAATGGCATCGCGAAGATTGCAGGACCATTGAACGGGTTCACTGGCGTATCAGAAATACCCAAAGTATCGACCCATACTGCTTTAGACAGCACAATCAAGGTTACTGCGGTTACCAGACCGGCAACACCACCAATAACTGCACCACGTGTCGTCAAACCTTTCCAGAACATAGACAATACTAGTACCGGGAAGTTGGCACATGCCGCAACCGAGAATGCCAGACCGACCATGAAGGCTACGTTTTGTTTCTCGAACAGAATCCCGAGAATCATCGCGAAGATCGCAAGACCTAAAGTCGCAATTTTAGACATACGTAGTTCAGATTCAGGCGTGGTTTGGCCTTTCTTCAACACGTTGGCATACAAGTCATGCGAAATTGCTGAAGCACCTGACAGGGTCAAACCAGCAACGACTGCAAGAATCGTGGCAAATGCAACTGCAGAAATGAAGCCCATGAACAGGTCACCGCCCACTGCATCAGACAGGTGCACCGCCGCCATGTTATTACCACCGACCAGCTCCAGCTTGCCAGTCACTGCCATTTTCGCAACATCAAGGAATTGCGGGTTGTTCGATACATACAGAATCGCACCGAAACCAATGATGAAGGTGAGCAGGTAGAAATAACCAATAAAGCCTGTAGCAACCACGACTGATTTACGCGCTTCTTTGGCATCTTTTACCGTGAAGAAACGCATCAGGATATGTGGCAGACCTGCTGTACCAAACATCAATGCAAGACCTAAAGAGATTGCATCAATCGGATTAGACGCCAGACTACCCGGACCCATGATCTTGGTCGCATCTGTCAGGCTTAAATCATGTACTTTTGAATAAACACCAATCGCCTGTTCAAACATGTTGGTAAAGCTGAAGCCCACGCCTTTCATGACCATGAATGCCATAAAGGTCGCACCAGACAGCAACATTACCGCCTTGATGATCTGTACCCAAGTGGTCGCCAACATACCGCCGAAAATTACGTAGGCCATCATCAGCAAGCCAACGATCACGACTGCAATGTTATAGTTCAGACCGAATAGAAGTTTGATCAGCTGACCTGCACCCACCATCTGTGCAATCAGGTAAAACGCAACCACAACCAGCGAGCTTAAAGCGGCCAAGGTACGTACCGGTTTTTCCTGCAAGCGGAAAGATACTACGTCTGACAGGTTGTATTTACCCAGGTTACGCAGACGTTCTGCCACCAGGAACAATACGATCGGCCAACCGACCATAAAGCCCAGTGAATACAGCAAGCCATCAAAGCCTGACAGGAACACCATCGCGGAAATACCCAGGAATGATGCTGCTGACATATAGTCACCGGCAATCGCCAGGCCATTCTGGAAACCAGAAATACCGCCACCGGCCGTATAGAAATCTGTGGTGCTGGTGGTTTGTTTCGCTGCCCATTTGGTAATGAACAGTGTTGCACCGACGAAAACCACAAACATGATAATCGCGTGCCAGTTGGTCGCCTGCTGTTCTGCTGCACCCAGATCAGGACCAGCGAATGCAACGCCTGAAGCCACTATCGTGGTCGCCAGGGCAATAAGAGAATTCCATTTCATCTTAGTGGTGTCCTTTTTCATGCGCAATCGCTTCGACTTCACGGATTGCTTCTTCAGTCAATTGATCAAGTTTGTTATTGGCAATGTAGGAATACACACCACACAAGATAAACGACAGGACAATGATACCTAGACCAAGTGGAATACCCCACGTGGTCACACCACCTGAAATTGAAGACAGTAGAAATTCTTTGTTGTAACCAACCAGCAACATGAAACCCACATAGACAAATAGCATAATGCCGGTCAACGTCCAGCTGAGCGTACTTTTCTTGCGGACCATTTCCTTGAATTTTGGATTTTGTAGAATTCGATCTACTTGTACCTCATCCATAATTACTCTCCTGTAGCCCAACCTTGGGCTGCCTATTTTTTAATTCGAATTATCACTGTTGCAAATTAACAATAATCGTAGGTGTTTGTAATTTAGACTTTGGTCGTTAAAAAATGATCAATTTAAACTGTAGCGTTCACGATGCGTTATCATAGCGGCATGCTCAGTACACATCAGGCTATATGAACAGTTGGCTCATCATAGGGGTACTCGCCCTCTATATCGCATTACTCTTTATCTGCGCTTTCTACGGGGAAAAACATGCCAGCCGGCTGAGTACCCGTGGGCGCATGCTATTGTTTAGTTTAACTTTAGGAGTGTACTGCTCCTCCTGGACCTTTTATGGCGCCACGGGTGCTGCGGTACGTGAAGGGATTATTTTCCTGCCGATCTATCTGGGTCCCCTGCTCTTCGTTGCCGTCGGCTATGACATCTGGCGCCGTCTGGGACGGGTGCGGCAGCATCATGCCATTTCTTCGATCGCTGACTTTGTCGCAGCACGCTATGGTAAAAGTGGTCCCCTCGCCTCGCTGGTAACCATTCTGGCGGTAGTGGCGATTGTGCCCTATCTGGCCTTGCAGTTACGTGCCATTGCCTTAAGTGCCGCCGTCATTCTAGAACCTTCCGCAGGTGTAACCGGCACCACCAATGGCGTGCTATTTCTGACTGGGGTTCTGGCAATACTGGCGATGATGTTTGGTACCCGGCAGATTGCCAATACCGAACAGCATGGCGGCCTGATGCTGGCCGTGGCATTTGAGTCTTTTGTCAAACTCTTCGCCCTGCTGGCAGTTGCCTGTTTCTTTATGTTTGAAGCACCAGAGAATCTGGCACAGATCAGTACCGATATCAGTACCACTTTTCATGATGTACAACTGTTTGGCGTGCCACAAAGTTTCTGGATTCAGACCCTTCTGGCGGCACTGGCGATTATTTGCCTGCCGCGCCAGTTCCATGTGGCGGTGGTTGAGCTGCGCGATGAAAAACATATCCGCGGTGCACGGCGCTGGTTCGCAGTTTACTTGATTCTGACCACCCTGGCGATTATTCCCATTGCCAGCTGGGCATTGCATGCGGCACCGCAATATTTGGCGATTCCGGATGTGGCGGTACTTTCTTTGCCACTCAGCTATAACCAGGACTGGTTAACCTTATTGGCATTTCTGGGTGGTTTCTCTGCCTCTACCGGGATGCTACTGGTGTCTTCTGTGGCACTGTCAATCATGCTCAGCAATGACCTGATCATGCCGGCGTTGTGGCGTTTAAAGCTGATTTCCCGGCATGACAAACGCTTGCCGTTGGTGCTGAAATTTACCCGCCGGGTCTGTATCCTGGGTGTGATGTTGATGGGCTTCCTGTTCTTCAACTTCTTTAATGATATTGACCAGCTGTCAGTTTTTGGCCTGTTGGCGTTTAGTGCGGTGGCACAATTCGCCCCTGCCCTGATCGGCGGCCTGTACTGGCGTGGCGGCAGTAAACAGGGTGTATATGCCGGATTGTTGACCGGTTTTGCCTTGTGGGCTTATACCCTGCTGTTTCCGACCATTTTGCGCAGCCTGCCCGAAGCCTATAGCAGCTTTAGTCAAAGCCTGCTGAATCAAGGTCCTTTTGGCTGGAACTGGTTAAGACCGGAAGCCCTGATCGGTTTTGAGTCTTTTGATCCGCTGACGCATGGAGTAGTCTGGGCACTGGGCTTAAATACCCTGCTGTATATCTGGATTTCCCGTATTTTCCGTCCGAGTATTGCCGAACAGATTCAGGCCGAAAGTTTCTTCTATTATGAAACCAAGCCACTACCCTCGCAGAGTCCTTCTACCGAGGTCAGCTATTCGCATCAGGATGTCGCCCGTTTAAAAGTCGGTGATCTGATTACCCTAGCTAAACGCATTACCGGTGAAGGGCCGACCACACGCGCTTTTCAGCAATTTTGTATCCAAAACAGTGTAGAACTGAATGAAAATAGCAGCGCCAATGGCATGTGGTGGCGTTTTACCGAACAGTATCTGGCCGGCACCATCGGGGCAGCTTCGGCACGTACCCTGTTGACCACGGCCATGGTCAATAATGGCCTGGCCCTGGGTCAGGTCGCTAATATTCTCGATCAGGCCTCACAATGGCAACGTTTTAACCAGAACCTGATCATGACCATGATTGATCACATGACCCAAGGGGTCAGCGTAGTCGATGAAAACATGTGTCTGGTGGCCTGGAACAATCAGTATCTGAAACTGTTCGATTATCCGACCGATATTGTCTATGTCGGCTGTCCAATCGCAGATCTGATCCGTTATAACGCTGAACGTGGTGAGTGTGGACCAGGTTCAGTCGAAGAACATGTACGGAAACGGATTCACTGGATGCAGGTCGGCAGTGCCCATGAATTTGAACGGATTCGTAAAGATGGTCGCGTCATTCAGATGCGCGGTAATCCGATCGAAGGCGGCGGTTTCGTCACGACCTTCGCAGACATTACCGCTTTCCGTGAAAATGAAGCCGTACTTGAAGCCCGGGTTCAGGACCGTACCCAGCAGCTCGCCGATGCCTTGTCCGAGCAGCAACTGGCACGGGAACAGGCAGATAAAGCCAATATGTCAAAAAGCCGCTTCATTGCCGCTGCCAGTCATGACCTGTTGCAGCCGATGCATGCCGCACGTTTGTTCAGTACCGCACTCGAACAAAGTGTGCAAAATGACGAAGATCGTAAGACCTTGCAGCAACTGGATCGTGCCTTGCATGGCGCAGAAAGCATGCTGTCTGCCCTGCTGGATATTGCCCGACTGGAAGGCGGGACCATTCAGCCGAAACGTCAGGCTTATCCGCTGCATGACCTGCTCAGCGATTTGGAACTCCAGTTCAAATCAATCGCTGCACAACGTGGCATCAAGTTCAGTGTGCATGATGCACAGTTCTGGATTGATACCGATCCACAATGGATTCGCCGCATTATCCAGAACTTTGTCAGCAATGCGTTGCGTTATACTGCCAGAGGTAAAGTGGTGGTCGGTGTATTACGTTCGAGCAGCAGACCGAATCATATCCGTATTGGCGTCTGGGATACTGGCCCGGGCATTGCCGAAGAACAGCGCATCAAACTGTTTCAGGAATTTGAACGTTGCGGCCACACCTCGCCTTGGGGTGAACAGGGTCTGGGCCTAGGTTTGGCGATCGTACAACGCATGACCAGCATGCTGGACTATCCGGTACATGTGTCTTCTGCGCTGGGTAAAGGTTCCTGCTTTATGATTGAAGTGCCTGTGATCGAAGCACCGAAAGTGGTCGCAGTACCGGTTCAGGCCGTACCTTTAAAGAGCAAAGCCTTTAAGATTCTATGTCTGGATAATGATGAAACCATTCTGGAAGGCATGTCGACCTTATTGACCAAATGGGGTTATCAGGTGTTTAAAGCCACTGAACCTGAACAAGCAGCCATGCTGATTCAGCAGGAAAATATTCAGGTCTGGCTGGTGGATCAACATCTGAATCAGGACAAGATCGGTCTGGATTTCATTCTGGAACATCGTTCGAAGGATATTCCGGTCGCCTTGATTACCGCCGACTCCGATCCGGAATTGCCGCAACGTCTGAAAGAGTTGAACATAGTTCTGCTGAAAAAACCACTGAAACCGGCATCATTACGTTCATGGTTATCTGGACTGAAAATTTCCGACTCCTAAGTAGATAACGATCTGATCAATGCCCATTTCACACCCTGAAATGGGCATTTTTTATACTCAACTGCCACATAAACTTACCTAGCTTGCATAAAATTTATTCTAATGTGCTAAAAGCAGCAAATATGCCGAAAATACAGCTGAATAAATTGACCAAAATGCTCATTTTTTAATTCACTATGGCAAAAACTGACGAATGTATTAATGTACATGTGTACACTTGGTTACAATTAATTATCTTATTGTTTTTAATAAAAATTAAAGAGTAATTTTCCACTACTATAACTTTAGTCGTATTTTTATCCCTTGTACTTGGCTCTAAAAATAGAGGAATAAGAAACGATCAGTTTCCATCTCATGTAGCCTTAATTTTTTTGGTCGCTGATCTATTTCTGCATATCGGAGTTCTTCACATGAACATAGATCAAAACCAGGGCCTGAATCAGACCCAGCAGTTTCACCGTCAATATGGCGCCAATGCCTTATTGCCAAGCATTGACTGGGCACAGATCTTTAAATACAGCAAGCTGAATGATGCCCAGTATCAGGCACTGGAAACGCTGTATCAGAGTGCAGTACCCCTGGCACTGCAAGTCTTTGATGAATTACATTTTGATGTCTTTGAACCTTATGCCTACAAGCCGCAAGGTCTGGGACTATTTGAAAAGATTGCTGAACAGGAAGACAAGCTGATTCAGTCTTTAGAAGCTGAAACAGAGGACCTTCCAGCAAAAACCCGTCATCAGATCTGGAGCATGTTGCTGCGTGGTGGCGCGGTACTGGTCTTTAAGGCCTGGCTGGGTAAAGTCAAAAATGAAGAAGATTGTCTGGACACCAGCCAATTTGATGAGCTGTCTGATCTGTTATTTATCAAAACCTGCCCACATGAGCTGGCGCAGCGTTTACATGTCGATCCGAATACGCGCGACGAACATGTCTTCCTGATGTATGACAATGAAGTTTATCTGGATCGTTTTAACAGTCTGGAAACTGCGGCACTGTTTGTGGATCTGGGTGTATATGATGCGACTTTCCTGAGTCTGCGTGATGATCGCGTGGCGGAATATCTGAAATCGAAAGGTTATGTCACTGAAGAGCAGATTGACGAATTGCAATGTGCCTTAAATCCATTGTTTTGTGATGATTTCACCCGCAAGCAGGATTATATCGCCTAGCTGACTCAGGCCTTTGCACTCAATTTTTCAGATTTCACCCATAAAAAAAGACCTCCAAGGAGGTCTTTTTCAATTCGGCTATGCAGAACTTACATTTTGCGGTCTTCAATATTCAGTGCATTAATGGCCAATACCGCTTGTGTCCGGTTTTGTACTCCGAGTTTACGGAAGATTGCCGTCACATGCGCTTTAATCGTCGCTTCTGACACATCCAGTTCATAAGCAATCTGCTTGTTTAATAAACCTTCAGCCACCATCATCAATACCCGGAATTGTTGCGGCGTCAAAGACTGGATCCGTTCTGCCAAAGCCGTTTCATCGGCAGCACGCGGATCAAAATTCATATTGGCTGGCAGATTTGGCGGTAACCAGATTTCACCTTCCAGCACTTCACGAATCGCTTCACCGATATGGCTGGGGTGGGCAGATTTAGGAATATAGCCCATCGCACCATGTGCAATCGCACGCTGGATAATGCTGACTTCTTCATGCGCAGACACGACAATAATCGGTAAAGACGGATATTGTGCGCGGACATGCACCAGGGCAGAAAATCCGGAAGCGCCCGGCAGGTTTAAATCCAAGAGCACAAGATCAGGCTCAGGGCCATTTTCTAGACGTTCATAAAATTCATTGACTGCCGCAGTTTCATGAATCTGGGCTTGTGGCAGGCTATAACGTACAGCTTGAATCAAGGCATGACGAAATAGTGGATGATCATCAACGATTAAAATATTCATAGGCAACGTGAGAGAGATCTTGGCACGGTAGCCCCTATTCTAACCACACAACCCGGTTAAGGATATGCAAGACACTACAATTTTTAAAATAATATGCAGTTTTTCTTCAAAATTGCCCATTTTTGCACTATTGCAATAATTGTTTAATTCTCATCACTTTTTTATATATCACTTATTCCTCACTGAAAAAGCTTATCTACATTCAATATAAATATAAATATCATAAACTTAACCCTAAATTAATTTTAAAAAATCAGGTCTTTGTCGTATATCGCAAAATCAGATAACTTTTCAGCTTTTCGTTATTTTACACGCCTTCGCTGAATCGGGATTAATAGGGACATTCCGAGATTATCCCTATTTTTCAGGTTCTAAATATGTCTAATTTTAATGCGCAAAAACCCTTAAATATTGTTGCCGTATCTGGCGGTTTAAATCATCCTTCAAAAACCGAAGCCTTGGTTCAGGCCATTCTGGATGAGCTTGGGGAAGCGACACCAATCAATGTGCATTTCATTAAATTTAGCGAAATTGGTTCGCTCTTGGGCGGTGCAATTTACCGTAATCAGTTGCCGCAACGCGTTCAGGATGATCTGGCAGCAGTAGAAGCCGCAGATGCGCTGATTGTCGGCACCCCGGTCTACCGCGCTTCATTTACCGGCCTGTTCAAGCATTTCTTTGACTTTGTCGAGCAAACGGCGCTGGTGGATGTTCCGGTATTACTGGCGGCTTCCGGTGGCAGTGACCGTCATGCACTGGTACTTGAACATCAACTGCGTCCTTTATTCAGTTTCTTCCAGGCACAGACTTTACCGATTGGGGTCTATGCCACCGACCGCGATTTCACCCCTGCATATACCATTCACAGTGAATTGCTCCGCGACCGGATTACCCTGGCTGTGGCGCGTGCATTGCCGATTCTGGAATGGGCACCAGCCAAAGGTCAACGTGCCGAAGTCATTAAAGAAAAAACCATTCAAGCGAGTCAAAACCTGGGCATTAACAAACAGATCGAACAGGAAGAAGTATTACCTTCTGCAGCCGTGCCGAGCCTGGATGCCGCAGAATCGCGTTTACATAGCAAAAAAGCACCAAAGACTCAAGTGGCTTGAACACTGCATTGCAGAGGGTGATGAATATGTCGAATGATAAAAATATCGTATTTGCCTATTGGGTACCGAATGTCAGTGGTGGCTTGGTGGTCAGTAACATCGAGCAGCGCACCGACTGGAGCTATGACTATAACGTGCGTCTGGCACAAACCGCTGAACAGGCAGGCTTTGATTATGCTCTGACCCAGATCCGTTTTACTGCCGGCTATAATGCAGAAAACCAGCATGAATCGGTGAGTTTCAGTCATGGTATTCTGGCCAAAACTGAACGCCTGAAAGTCATTGCCGCGATTCTGCCGGGTCCTTGGAAGCCGGCACTGGCTGCCAAACAACTGGCGACGATTGACCATCTGAGCAATGGCCGGATTGCGATCAATGTGGTCAGTGGCTGGTTCCGCGGTGAGTTTGATGCCATTGGGGAAGAATGGCCGGAACATGATGAGCGTTATGCCCGTTCGAAAGAGTTTATCCGTAGCCTGAAAGGGGTCTGGACCCAAAACAACTTTAATTTTGAAGGTAAATATTATCAATTCAAAGACTATACCCTGAGTCCGAAACCGCTACAAAAACCGCATATTGAAATCTTTCAGGGCGGCAGTTCCCGGGCAGCACGTGATATGGCTTCTCGCGTATCTGACTGGTACTTCACCAATGGCAATACCCCGGAAGAGCTGAAAAAACAGATCGATGATATTCGTGAAAAAGCCAAGGCAAATCATCACTCGGTGAAAATTGGTGTAAATGCCTTTGTGATTGCACGCGATAGCGAAGAAGAAGCCCAGGCCGTCTTGCAGGAAATTATCAGCAAGGCCAATGTGCAGGCGGTAAAATCTTTTGGTGAGGCCACCCGTGAAGCCGGCGCAGCAAGTCAGGAAGGTGAAGGCAACTGGGCCAAATCCACCTTTAAAGATCTGGTGCAATACAATGACGGGTTCCGCACCAATCTGATCGGGACACCGCAGCAGATTGCTGAACGGATTATCGAGCTGAAAAAAGTTGGCGTCGATCTGATTCTGTCAGGCTTCTTGCATTTTATTGAAGAAGTCGAATATTTTGGCCAGAAGGTACTGCCTTTGGTTCGTGAGCTTGAAGCACAACAGGCAACGCCTGTGCAGCAAGAAGAAGCTGAGCCCGTATAATCATTCTAATAAATCTCAGCAGATTCACTCCCTCCCTCAAGGCTCGGCTTGGGGGATTTTTTATGTGATAAAATTGTTGTTTGGCTAGGTTTAAGACCATCAATTCCTTAAAATTCTGCACTAACGACTTTCCAAGAATTTTAACAATGCAACTGATCTGGTTTCGTCAAGACCTCCGCATTCATGATCATGCCGCGCTGTGGCATGCCACCCAGCAAGGTACCTGTATAGCACTGGTGGTGCTCTCTCCCGAACAATGGAAGCTGCATCAGGATGCCCGGATTAAAATCGATTTTTATCTGCGCCGCCTCGACGTCTTAAAGCAGCAGTTAGCGCAGCTGAATATTCCATTAATCATTTTAAATGTTCCCTTATGGCAAGACCTGCCGGCCGAAATGCTAAGCCTGTGCCAAAAACTGCAGATTGATACGCTACATGCCAATATTGAAGTGGGCATGAATGAACTGCAACGTGATGCACAGGTACAGCAGATGCTGGAACAGCAGCAGATCCGGGTCGAGCTGTATCATGATCGCAGCCTGTTTCCACTGACCAGTATCCGCAATCAGTCCAATCAACCCTATCAGGTCTATAGCGCATTCAAGAAAAAGTGCTATGAGCGACTGATTCAGAATATACCGGGCTGCTATCCTGCCATTCAGCCTCAAGATCCGCTTGAATTACCAGACCAGCTGACCAGATTTGATCTGCAAAAATTTGCGGCTGATTATTCTGTCGATCATACTGCCCAGCTCTGGTCTACAAAAGATCAAGCTGCCTTTGAGCTGCTCGATGATTTTATCTTGGATAAAATGGCTCACTATAAAACCGAGCGTGATTTACCTGCAGTCGATGGTACCAGCCGCTTGTCACCATATCTGAATATGGGGATCCTCTCGATTCGCCAATGTATGCAGGCCCTATTTAAGGACGGATATTTCCAGATTGATGATATCGGTCAGCAGACCTGGCTGGATGAACTGCTCTGGCGCGAGTTTTATCTGCATACCCTGTTTGATTTTCCCCGTGTATCTAGGCATCAGCCTTTTAAAGAAAATACCGATAACATCCAGTGGCGCGATGCTCCTGAAGATCTGGCTGCCTGGCAACAAGGACAAACCGGGATTCCAATTGTCGATGCCGGTATGCGGCAAATGCGGGCCACTGGCTGGATGCATAACCGGGTGCGCATGATTACTGCGATGTTTCTATGTAAAAACCTGCTGATTGACTGGCGCTTGGGAGAAAGCTGGTTCATGCAACAGCTGATTGATGGTGATCTGGCGGCCAATAATGGCGGCTGGCAATGGTGTGCTTCGACCGGCATGGACGCCGTGCCCTATTTCCGGATTTTTAATCCAGTCAGCCAGTCACAGAAGTTTGACCCGAATGGGGATTACATCCGTCAATGGGTGCCAGAACTGACACATCTGAATGCTAAATCTATTCATGAACCCTATGCTAAAAATCCGGATCTTGCACTGGATTATCCAAAACCGATTGTGGATTTAAAAGCCTCTCGTGTAAGAGCGATTGAAGCGTTTAAGTAAATTTAAAACCAAACTTTTTCATCCCGAATAAAACAGCCTCCGATAAAGAGGCTGTTTTATTTTTAGATCAGGAATAAAAACTCGGATCAGGCACTTTTCCAGTCAGCACCCATTCCCCCACTTCCTGATATTTATAATCGATCGGGTCATGCAAGGTCTGGGTGCGGACATTGCGCCAGAAACGGTCCAGATTGAGCTTGGCCGTGGTGGCCCGCGCACCCATCACCTGGAAAATATTCTGGGTAATATAGAGAGAGGTATTGGTTGCGGCAATTTTCGCTGTGGCAATGGCAACTGAGACTTCACCGCGCTGTTCAGCACTTAAATCATTCCCAAGCTCCCAGGCTGCCTGTAAAGCCTGAACCGCTTTATCTGCCAGTAAACGTCCACCTTCTAGTTGTACATAGAACTCGGCAAAATGCTTCTGGGTAAAAGGATCATTGACTGCATCTTCTGCCAGTGATTTGGACCAGGCTTTTTGAGTTTTTACGGTCTGTTTGGCGACGTCAAATGCCCCTTCTGCCACGCCCAAAAACAGATGTACGAAAATCAGTTGGGCAATCAAAGGACGCAGGCTGGAATATGGCGTACTCAGTGGACCGGGATTTAACAGCAATTCATCTTCATGAATGTTGACCTGCTCAAAATGGCTGGTACCACTGTCGGTCTGGCGTTGGCCTATATTATTCCAGTCACCCAGAAAGCTCACGCCCTCTCGCTGGGTAGGAATCACACCTATCAGCAATTTTCCGGCTTCGTTATAGCCTGAACACAGCAACATATCCGAATCGATCGAACCCGAGCAGAAGCTTTTATCGCCATGAAAAATATATTCGTTTTCTGAAACTTTTATGGCTATGGTACGACGGTCCAGCGGATTCAAAGTATTACCCCAGAACAGATTATTTTGGGCAGTCTGTTCAAACCACGGAGCATATTGTTCAGATTGAGAAAATAATTGCACGGTCGCAATCAGCAAATGGTGAAAGCCATAGACATGGGCCAATGAACTGTCGACTTGGGCAATGGTCTGAATGGTGCTAAAAATGGTCTGCCAATCTGCTTCCTGACCGCCATACTGCTTCGGAATAGACAAACCGAGCAGGCCACTCTGACGAATCAGGTCACGCTCGGCTTTGGGATTCCCCCCCTGTTTGTCCCGCTCTGCTGCAGTTGGGGCAAAAGTTTCAGCCAGTTCCCGGGCAATCTCTAAAGGCGACTGATCGAGATATGATTGTCGTATATTCATTGTTTTTGGACCTATATTCAGCATGGCTCGAGCTTAGCAGATTGCAGCCTGTCACTATATCCGAAAGCATGCAGAGCTTATTCCCGATATAAAAATACCGGCAGAATGCCGGTATTGGAACAACTTGAATTTAAACTTTATTACGCTGTACTTCTGCAATCAGATGATCCACCACTTGCGGTTCGGCCAGAGTCGAAGTATCTCCGAGACTATCCAGCTCATCGGCTGCAATTTTTCGCAAGATCCGGCGCATGATTTTGCCGGAACGGGTTTTTGGCAATGCCGGCGCCCAGTGCAAGGCATCGGGAGTCGCCACTGGCCCGAGAATCTTGCGTACCCAGCTGACCAGTTCTCCACGTAATTGATCTGAACTGGCAACATCAGCCTGTAAGGTCACAAAGGCACAAATTCCCTGACCTTTAATATCGTGCGGCATCCCGACTACAGCGGCCTCAGCCACCGATTCATGCGCCACCAGTGCACTTTCAATTTCTGCCGTACCTAAACGGTGTCCGGATACATTCAGGACATCATCGACACGACCGGTAATCCAGTAATAACCATCTTTATCGCGACGCGCCCCATCTCCGGTAAAATAAGTACCGGGATAGGTAGAGAAATAAGCTTCAATAAAACGCTCCGGGTCTCCCCAAATGGTACGCATCTGACCCGGCCAGGAATCCTTAATCACCAGATTTCCCTCAGCTTCACCCTCCAGTTCCTTGCCATCGGCATCGACAATAGCCGGTTGTACCCCGAAGAAAGGCCGTGTCGCAGAACCTGGTTTTAAATCAGTCGCACCCGGCAATGGCGTAATCATAAAACCGCCGGTTTCGGTCTGCCACCAGGTATCGATGACGGGACAGCGGCTTTCACCGACCACGGTGTAGTACCAGTTCCAGGCTTCCGGATTAATCGGCTCACCCACTGATCCTAAAATTCTTAAGCTACTGCGGTCACTTTCCCGCACAAAAGCATCACCCTCGCGCATCATGGCGCGGATCGCGGTCGGTGCGGTGTAAAGAATGGTCACGTTATGCTTATCTACAATATGCCCGGTACGCGCCCAGCTTGGATATTGCGGCACACCTTCAAACATCACGGTGGTGGTCCCATTCGAGAGTGGTCCATACAGCACATAGGAATGCCCGGTGATCCAGCCCACATCTGCGGTACACCAGAATACATCATCCTGTTTGATATCAAATGCTTCACGGAAGGTGCAGTTGACGTAGGTCAGATAACCGCCAGTGGTATGCATCACGCCCTTGGGTTTACCGGTGGAACCTGAGGTATACAGGATAAACAGCGGATCTTCGGCATTCATCGGTTCCGGTGGACAAATGTCATTCACTGACATAATTTCTGTGTGATACCACAGATCACGCCCTTCCTGCATTTCAATCGGGTTACCGGTGCGGTGTACCACCATTACATTTTGAATCGAGTCTGTACCTGCCAGTTTTAGTGCCTCATCGACATTGGCTTTCAGCGGAATGGCCTTACCGCCGCGCATGCCGGAATCGGCTGTAATCACCATTTTCGCCTGACAGTCTTCAATCCGGCTGGCCAAGGAATCTGGCGAGAAACCGCCAAACACCACGCAATGTACCGCCCCGATCCGGGCACAGGCCAACATGGCAATCGCGGCTTCAGAAACCATCGGCATATACAGCATGACCCGGTCGCCTTTCTGGATGCCATTTTTCTTCAGCACATTGGCAAAACGGCAGGTTTCATCATGCAGCTCGGCAAAGGAAATAATCTTGTGCCGCGAAGGATGATCCCCTTCCCAGATGATCGCCGGTTTATAGGGATGTTCTTTCAGGTGCCGATCCAGACAGTTGGCACTGACATTGAGCTGACCATCGGCAAACCATTCGATTTTAAAATCGTCTTTATTAAAACTGGTATTTTTGACTTGGGTAAAGGGCTTGATCCAGTCCAGACGTTGCGCCTGTTCTGCCCAAAATTTATCTGGCTGTTCTATAGAATACTGATAACGTTCGAAGTACTGATCTTCAAGCGTACGTGCTGTTTTTTTAAATTCTTCGGGTACTGGATAGATCTCTTGCATAGGTCACTTCCTTGATTTTGTTCTATCTCATCACGAGAGGTTAATGCTGCGTTGTTGATTGTTTTTTATGCATAATGGCAGTATGGCCTGCTTATTTCAAATCCGGCAATCATGCTTTCGTCGTAGATTATTTATACAAATTCAATCAAAATAAACCACAACTTACAGTACAGAATCTTCTGCGCAACTGTGTATGATCTGTAGCACAGCCCTTAAAAATAAAATTGACCGCTTGTGGTTATTTCATCTGATTTAGCAGGATACGCTTTATGAAATCGCCTGAATCTCCCTACTTTAACCCGCCTGCGCTGCCTGCATCGGATCATCCCTTGTCGATGAAAGGCCGCTTCGGACGCTTGAGCTTTATTGCCTGGTCGGCATTTCTGTATTTCATCTTTTTATTTGGCAGTATCGCACTGGGTCTCAGCATTGATATTGTGAATATTTCTACCCACTCCATGGATCCCAACTGGCTGATTTCACTGCAAGGCTTGGCCAGCATCGGTGTGCTGGTCATGGTTCTGGTGTATGTGTATTTCGCTTTAGTGGTGACTGTTCGCCGTTTGCATGATATGAACCGCAGTGGCTGGTGGGCGCTATTATTTTTAGTGCCGCTAGTAAACATTTTTGTATGGCTTTATATCGTTTTTGGTTCGGGCGATCGAGGCAGTAATCAGTATGGTCCGGCACGGATGACTTTGCTCTGGGAAAAAATTCTGGCCTGGCTGATGATTATCCTGACCCTGCTTAGCCTGTTGGGATCTATCGCTTTATTCAGTTATATGAGCGGTGAAGAACAGTCACCTACCCCCACGGAAATGATGCAAAAAACCACCAAATACTTTTAACAACAGTGCCGTTATTTTTAAAATTATCCACTGGTGACTTCGAGCCCTTATTAATTTTTTGCTGAACATCAGGCAAAATAGGCAAAATTTGAATTGTGGAATTTTTGTGGCAGAGCAAAACAATACCTTAAGCCAGGTAACTGAGGGCACCACGGAGTTGTTACATCAGGCAACTGAAAAAACGACCAAGACCGTGATTGAACATACCGCCAAGTATAATGATGCCTACAGCACCATTGACAAAATCATGGAAGGTTTCTGGGAACGTGTGCCTTATTTCTGTATCGCACTGATCGTGATTACGATTTTCTGGTTACTCTCCAAAGTCTTCAAGTTTTTCGTACGTAAAACTTTGGAAAACCGCTCTTATACCCGCCAGAATCTGGTGTTGGTACTCAACCGTGTCGGCAGTACCTTTATTATTTTCTTTGGTATTCTGATTGGACTGGTGATTGCGGTTCCTGGCTTTACCCCGGGTCAGCTGATGAGTGCCCTCGGAATTGGTTCGGTCGCGATCGGTTTTGCCTTCAAGGATATTTTCCAGAACCTGCTTTCTGGCGTGTTAATTCTGCTCAGTGAACCGTTCAAGATTGGCGACGATATTATCGTGAATGGCATGGAAGGGACGGTTGAAGATATCCAAATTCGTGCGACCTTTTTACGCTCACCGGATGGCCGTCGTATTGTAATTCCGAATGCAACGGTTTACACCAGTGCGGTCACGGTGAATACTGCCTATACCCGTCGCCGCTGCGAATTCGTGGTTGGTATCGGCTATGAAGATGACATCCAGAAAGCCAAGGACCTGATCACCGCTATTTTAGATAAAGATCCAACCATCCTGAGCCAGCCTGGCTTTAGTGTCAATGTCACGGCGCTGGCTGACTTTTCTATTACCCTAAAAGCCTTCTGGTGGGTCGATACCACTGAAACCGGCACCGGAACTTCAATCAGTGCGGTGCAGGAACGGGTGATTCAGGCTTTTGCCGAGCATAATATTTCGATTCCGTATCCGGTACAGGAAGTCAAAGTCTATCGTGGTGAGGGCAATGAAGAGGCTTCAGCCCGTGCTAAACAGTCGACCTAAAACATAAGGAATCACGGTTTCTGTACGGATAATACGGTTGCCCAGGCTCACAGCCTGGCAGCCGTTTTTTATCAGTAAATCAACTTCATATGGAATAAATCCACCCTCCGGACCAATAATAATCGTACAGGGATGCTCAATCGCAAATGGCATCGCTTGCTCTGCATAAGGATGTGCCACATAAGCCGGACCATCCGTACTAATCAAACCCGGCAGGATATCTTCTACAAAGGGTTTAAAGCGCTTATACAGCTCAATTTGGGGTGCAACCGTATCCCCGGCCTGTTCCAGTCCCAACTCGATATAATGATTTAACTGCTGTAAAAATGGCGTTTGCCAATAACTTTTATCGACGCGGTAGCTATGCAGTAAAATGATTTTTTCAACACCCAAGGTGACACTGTCCATGATCAGACGGCGCAGCACTTTCGGACGTGGCAAAGCAACAATTAAAGTCACTGGCAATTTTTCTGGAACAGCTTCTTCTTGTAGTGGTTTTAGCCACACAGCTTTTTCAGAGATTTCAATAATTTCAGTTAGGTAGCGCTGACTTTCTCGAATTCCGACTTTTAAAGTATCTCCCACTTGAATCTGCACATGCTGCTGTAAATGTTCCAGTTGCCGAGTTGAGGTAATGGACCAAAGTTCAGTTTCGGTTTGACGTGGATCAAGCAGGACGATATTCATAGAATTAAAAGAAACCAAAAAAATTTAAAATAGGATTACGACCAAAACTGCAGATACTAAAAGAACTTTATTAGAATCTCCGACGACATCCACTATTTAGACCGGCGGCAAGGATGCCGCCCGCGGTACTGAGGTACGGGAAGTACCTTCAGTACCGCAAAGGATCTTGTTACTTTTGACCCTTCAAAAGTAAAGTTCCTAATTAGCTCATTAGTTCTATGAACGAATCTAGCTAACAACGGCCTCATTTACCTGCACAGATAAACTTGCCATCGTGTAGGCTTCTCCTGCCATCTTGGTAAATCTAATATCCGTTACTTATCAATATAAATTAAAGATACTGATCAATCACCTGAATATGCTTGGCAAGCGATCCCGTATTTAACTGCATAATTTGCTGCGCTGCCGCATTCAAATTTTCCGCCTTGACCTGATCTTGCAAAAGCTCCAGTAAGACATCTGTAGCCTGCTGTGCATCCTGCACTACTGCGACTGCATCCGCTTGAACAAACTCATCCACGATGGTCTGAAAGTTAAAATAGTTTTTGCCTAAAACAGTCGGCACATTCAGCGTAATCGGCTCCAGAATATTATGTCCACCACCTGGCTCATTTAAAGAACCACCAACATAACAGGCCTGACTTAAAGCATACCAAAGCCACATTTCCCCCATCGAATCAGCCAAATACACTTGGATATCTACTTCAATACGTTGCCCTAGACTACGACGCTGGATTTTTAACCCCAAAGACTGTGCGGCCTGAAATACCTCATCAAAACGTTCCGGATGACGTGGCACCACAATACAGACTAAATTTGGATCAGTCTCTAAAGCAGCTTTTAAAGCACTTAGAATTTCTTTTTCTTCAGGAGCATGAGTACTGGCTAATGTGATGACTTTGCGACCCGCTAGCTGCCACTCCTGTTTCAACTGATCTGCCTGATGAATAAAGCGCTCAGGTGCAGTAATATCAAACTTGATATTACCCAAAACCTTTGTTTTTTCGGTTGCGATTCCTAACTGGATATAACGCTGCTGGGTGGCAGTATCCTGTGCCAAAAGACTAGTTAAATTCTTGAGCATGCCACGGGTCAGACCTTTGACCTTGGCATAGCCTTTGGCAGATTTTTCAGACAGACGCGCATTCAACAATACACTTGGTACATTGAACTGAGGTGCCTGATCCAGCAGATTAGGCCAAAGCTCGGTTTCCATCAGCAATAAAAGTTTCGGCTGATATTTTTGATAAAACTCACGAATTAAAGTTTTCTGGTCAGCGGGTAAATAGACAGCTTGAAACAAATCAAGATAAGGCGCTTTTAAAAAAAGTGATTTAGCGCGTGCCTGACCGGTTTTGGTGGTATTGGTGACCAGCACCGGATGGCCAAGTTTTAAATAATGTTCAATTAACGGTTGGGCAGCATTGGTTTCACCCACCGACACCACATGAAACCAGATGGCATGCAGGTTTTTGGGTGGCTGAAACGGGCCGAAACGTTCTGTCAGTTCTTGTTGTAATTGTTCAGGATCGGTCGCACGTTTACGTATACGCGATTGATATAAGGGTTTAACCAGCGCCAAGGCTGCGTTATACCAAAATGGAGTGGCCACATTGCGCCCCTGTCCAAAGATTCAATGGGCAGAATATAGCAGAGCCACATCAACATGTTAATCAATGTGGCTCATTTTTAGATTATTCTACTGTAGTTAAAGCTTCTGCTTCAGCCAATGTCGGATAATCAATATAGCCTTCCGCGACATTGGTTCCGATCATATTTTCCAGCTTCAGTTCATTCAGCGGCGCATCTTCGAGCAGACGTTCGTATAGATCCGGATTGGCAATATACGCCTTACCAAAAGCCACCGCATCAGCCTTGCCTGAAGCCAGTAATTCAATGGCATCTTCACGGCTGAGGCGCATATTGGCAATATAAGGCACTCCATTTGAGCGCTGTTTCATATATTCAGAAATACTGTCTTCTGCCAGATATTCACGGGTAAAGAAGAAGGCAATCTTGCGCTTACCCAGCTGCTCCATGGCATAGCCAAATGTTTCACGTGGATCATTGTCGCCCATGTCATGATCATCACAACGCGGCGCAAAATGCACCCCTACACGATCTGCGCCCCATACTTCAATCAGTGCATCAGTTGCTTCTAGCAGGAAACGTGTACGATTTTCCACTGAACCGCCGTATTCATCTTCACGCTGATTGGTTTTGCTTTGCAAGAACTGGTCAATCAGATAACCATTGGCAGCATGTAATTCAACACCATCAAAACCGGCTTCTTTAGCACGAATCGCGGCTTGCTTATATTGCTCGGTAATGGCATGAATTTCCGAAATTTCCAGCGGACGCGGCAACACATAAGGACGTTTTGGACGTAACAAGCTGACATGACCCGCCTGTTGTACTGCACTTGCAGAGACTGGTGTTTCACCATTTAACAGATCCGGATGCGATACACGACCAACATGCCAAAGCTGGGCAACAATCAGACCGCCCTTCTCATGAACCGCTTGAGTAACCTTTTTCCAGCCTTCGACCTGAGCATCGGTAAACAATCCTGGAGTATTTAAATAGCCATTGGCTTCTTCAGAAATCACTGTGGCTTCAGAAATAATCAGGCCAGCACTTGCACGTTGCGCATAGTACTCAACCATCATTGGGGTTGGAACGCGATCAGCAGTTGCGCGGTTACGGGTCAGCGGCGCCATGATGACACGGTTTTTAAGCTCTAACGCACCGAGCGTTAAAGGAGAATTTAATTCAGCCATCGTTACTCCCACCTGTTAAAGGTGTTGTTGTAGGTGTTCGATAAATTGTTGAATCAAAGTTTCATTGCGGGAGAAATATGACCACTGTCCATGCTTGGTCGCAGTGATCAGGCCAGTCTGCTGTAACACCGACAGGTGATTGGACATGGTGGACTGGGAAACCTGGCCCAAACGTTCAATTTGACCTGCACAGACCCCACGTTGAAAGCCACCACACTCTTCCGCAGACAGATATTGCTCCGGAGATTTTAACCACTCCAGAATTTGTCGACGGGTCGGATTGGCTAAGGCTTTAAAAATTAGATCAAGGTCCATAGGCACATCACAATCAGTGGCGCAACGAAACTTTATTCAGCATCTGCGACCATTATATCGTATTTTTACGATTTATATATCGAATAATTTAGATATAAGAGTCACAATCTGTACAAGCTTGGTTACGCCAGCTATTTAAACAACTTCTTACAAGCCCTGTTTCAGGCTTGCTTCGATAAATTTGTCCAGATCACCGTCCAGAACTGCGCCAGTATTGGAATTTTCCACACCTGTACGCAAATCCTTAATACGTGAATCATCCAGGACATAAGAACGGATCTGACTACCCCACCCAATGTCAGACTTGGAATCTTCCAGTGCTTGTGCCGCTTCGTTACGTTTGCTCATCTCGAGCTCATAAAGTTTGGCACGTAACTGCTTCCAGGCGTGGTCACGGTTGGCATGTTGTGAACGCTGGTTCTGACAGGCCACCACAATTCCGGTCGGTGCATGGGTTAAACGCACGGCAGAATCTGTTTTGTTAATATGCTGACCACCCGCCCCTGATGCACGGTAAGTATCGGTACGAACATCGGACGGATTGATTTCAATTTCGATATTGTCATCTACTTCAGGTGAGACAAACACGGCAGAAAATGAGGTATGACGACGGTTGCCCGAGTCAAATGGTGATTTACGCACTAAACGGTGTACACCAGATTCGGTACGTAACCAGCCATAGGCGTACTCACCTTCCACACGAATCGTCGCAGATTTAATCCCGGCAACATCGCCATCAGATTCTTCCATCACTTCTGCTTTAAAGCCATGACGTTCAATCCAGCGTAGATACATACGTAGCAACATAGACGCCCAGTCCTGTGCTTCTGTACCGCCTGAACCAGCTTGAATTTCAAGATAGCAAGGGTTTGGATCCATCGGATTATTGAACATACGGCGAAATTCAAGCTTGGCCAGTTCTTCTTCAGCCGTGCTCAGTTCAGCCTGTACGTCTTCTAGCAAGCTTTCATCATCCGCTTCAACCGCCAGATCAAGCAAAGCCTGTGCATCTTCAAGCTGGGTACTTAAGCGATCCAGCACATTTAATACATTTTCAAGCTCGCCTTTTTCTTTGGCCATTGCTTGAGCACGACTCTGATCATTCCAGATCGTTGGATCTTCTAATTCACGCAGGACTTCTTCTAAACGCTCTTTTTTCAGATCGTAGTCAAAGATACCCCCGTAGTGTTTGACCACGTTCGTTTAAGTCTTTTAATTGGTTTAGATACGGATTAATTTCCACGTGAATTACTCTCAATCAAAATTAGGCACAAAATTCTTAGCCCGATATTATAGCACAGTCTATTTCCGCTATTTTAACGATCCATTCAGTCTAAAGCTCGAATATCTTGAGCATTTAGACCTGTATTTCCCTCACCCAATTTTCAACATCTCATAGACTCTTTTGCGTCTTTTTATCGGAAATTTTTATCGGCTTTTTAGCCCCGTTTTATGACCGAAATATAATTTTGTAATTGATTTTATAATTTAGGATTTCTTATTGTTCTGTATAAAAAATCAGCGAATTCAATAGATTCCACAATATCTACACACTTTTAATAAAACACTACATTATAAATTTAATTTTATTATTCAGTCACTTGTTCAGCAAAAATTACACAAGATTACGCTATTCACATTACTGTAACTTTCCTTTGATTGACGATCTTTGGAATTGCTCTAGACTGAAAGTTGTAACAAAAAGTGTAATGTTTTTAACTCACGATTTGAGGGGTAGTAACCATGAAAAAATTAGCGATTGCTTCGGCACTACTTTCAGCAATAGCAATGACTGGTACAGCAGCACATGCTTACCAAGCAGAAATTGGTGCATCAGCAGGAGTGTTTGATCCTGACAACGGTGGAACTAGCGGTTCTTTCGGCGTTGATGGTACATATTACTTCAATCCAGTTCAAACACGTAATGCACCATTAGCAGAAGCAGCATTCCTTGATCGTGCTAGCAACGTGAGTGCGCAATATCAATATAATGAAATTGGTGATTCTGAAGCGCATCGTTATGGCGTAGGTGCAGAGTACTTCGTACCGAATTCTGACTTCTACTTAAGCGGTAACGTCAATGGCCATGATCTGCAAGACAATGATGATGTAGAAAATGATTTAACCACCTATGCAGCTGAAGTCGGTTATCTGCCAGCGCCAGGTCTATTGATTGCGGCGGGTGTAAAAGGTTGGGATAACGACAATGATGATGGCGTAGATCCAACATTGCGTGCTAAATATGTCACTACACTTAGCAACGGTAAAGACATCAACCTGGAAGCAGGTGCAGCGTTTGGTGATTTAGATGAATACAATCTGGCAGCAGATTATTTCATCGACAAAACCTTGAGTGTCGGTGCTGATTATCACAACAATGATATTACCGACAAGAGCGAATTTGGTATCAATGCACGTAAGTTCATTAACCAGCAAGTGAGCTTAGAAGGCCGTGTCGGCTTTGGTGAACAGTTTAACAATGACTACAATACCTTTGGTGTAGCAGCGAAGTACCGCTTCTAATCTAAAACCAAAAATTAGTCATTCATAGAAAACCCATCCTCGGATGGGTTTTTTTATTGCACTCTTAACAAGCATTTAGGTATTTTTGCACATTGACGGGGCGAATATAAACTGTACAATTTGTTACAACTGTTCATCAAACAGTCATATTTTTATAACAAAGAGAGAAATCTAAATGCTTAAGAAACTTGCTCTTGCTACAGCGCTTCTTGCTGGCCTGGGAACTGCACATGCTTACCAAGCTGAACTTAATGTCGGGTATGAAAACACTGACTTTGAAAATAATCTAGGTGGATTTGAACTTGACTCTGATGGGGATTTATTTTTTGTTAACGGTAAATACTACTTAAATACCGTAAATACTAAAAATGCTCCTCTAGCTGAAGCTGCCTTTTTAAATAAAGCTAGTAATATTGGTTTAGGATACGTTAATGCTCAAAATGAATTGAGCGAAGCTGGTATTAATGCAGAAGAAGAGTTTGAGATTATTGGTGTTAATGGTGAATTCTTTATTCCCAACTCTCAATTTTATATTTCTGGTAGTTTAAACCAAGTGGATTATACAGCTAGCGCACGTGCTCCTGGGTTTACTTATGATGAATCTGATGACACTACTGGCTATTCTTTAGAAGCTGGTTACTTACCAGTTAATGGGTTATTGTTGGCTCTAGGAGTTGCTAAAGAAAGTGTAGATCCTATGCTTGCTTCTAAAATTGGATTTGCTAGCACCCTTGGTTACGGTGTAGCTGTAGGTGAAGACACCGCTGTTTCTTTGCGAGCTAAATATGTGACTCAAATTGGTAATCATTTTACTAATTTCGAGGGAGTAACATATTTCGGTGATGAAACTGCTTATCGTTTAGCTGCTGATCTTTATATTGATCCTACACTTAGCGTTGGTGTTTCTTTTGCTGACTCTACTGCTGATGAATCAGATACTATTTTTAGTGTTCGTACTCAAAAATTCTTTACCCCTGCAATTGCAGCTGGCGTTAACTACACAACTACTGACGGTGCTGACTCTTTCGGTATTAACGGTACTTTCCGCTTCTAATCCCTCCGATTAAAAGCAAAAAAACCGCTCACCCGAGCGGTTTTTTTTATGGCCTATTGTTCTAAATGGATAATCCGCATTTGCAAGCTGATATTGCCATTAAATACATTTTTATCCAGCTCATAGACCAATCGTGTATCTTTCATCGGGTCAAAGTCATATTTATCCGCTGCATTGAAAGCGATCGCATCCACGACCTGCCCATTCTCCAACGCCACACGTAACTTAAGATGCACATCTTTAAGCCAGCGATAGTCCATGATTTTGAACACACCATCAAAAATCGGTTGGGGGAATTTTTGCCCCCATGGACTTAAATTCTGTAATAAATCGACTGTTTCAATGTGAAAAGCAGAAGCTGGCAGCTCTCCATCCGTCCATAAAGTCGCAGTGAATAAATCCTCATCCATCGCACCAATCAGTACTTCAAAGACCTGCTTAAACTCGGCGAAATTTTCTTTTTTCAGGGTTAAACCGGCTGCTGCTGCATGGCCACCAAAATGACTGACTAAATGAGGATATTGCTCTGCCACCTGTTCAATCGCATCACGAATATGAATACCTTCAATCGAACGCGCCGAACCTTTGATATGAATCCCATCCTGATCCGCGGCAAAAACAATACTCGGACGATGAAACTGCTCTTTCAAACGCCCTGCCACAATCCCGATGACCCCCTGATGCCAATGCTGTTCAAACATGATCAGTGCAGCAGGCAGTTCAGCTGCATCCCACTGAATTTTATCCAGCTCAAGCAAGGCTTCCTGCTTGATTTTGCCTTCCACCTGACGGCGTTCGACATTGAGCTGATTCAGCTGTTCAGCCAGTGGATAAGCCGTTGTCAGATCAGGAGCCAGCAAACATTCGATCCCGATATCCATGGTTTCCATGCGTCCAGCCGCGTTAATCCGTGGGCCTAAAACAAAGCCCAAATCTTGAGCTTTCAGACCAGCAGGATCACGCTTTGCAATATCAAGTAGCGCACTGATTCCTGCTCGGCATAACCCTTGCTGGATCCGTTTCAACCCTGCATCGACCAGAATCCGGTTGTTATAGTCCAGACTCGCGACATCGGCATAAGTACCGAGTGCCACCAGATCAAGATAATTGGTAATTACCGTAGAGGATTTTCCAAGTTTCTTGCGATGGGTAGACAGATTGGCCAGTATATAAAAAGCCACCCCGACCCCAGCCAGTGCTTTGCTTGGAAAGTCGCAACCGAGCTGATTGGGATTGACCACGGCTTCGGCTTTTGGTGTCGGCTTGGTCGTCAGATGGTGATCAGTAATGATCACCTGCATGCCATGATCCTGCGCCTGTTTTACTCCGTCATGGCTGGAAATGCCATTGTCCACGGTAATCAGTAAATCAGGCGTGAAATTAACAAAGGCCAGATCTGCAATTGCGGGCGTCAATCCATACCCATATTTAAAACGGTCTGGTACCAGATATTCAACATTGGCGCCCATATCACGCAGTGCCAGCACCATGAGTGCAGTACTGGTCGCGCCATCGGCATCATAATCGCCGACAATCACGATTTTCTGGCCATGATCAATCGCCTGATCCATCAATTGAATGGCTTCAGGCAAGCCTTTCATGGTCGGTGCCAGCAAATGCTTCAGCTTGAGCTCAAGTTCCTGCTCGGATTCCACCCCACGACGAGCCAGAATCTCGGCCACAAATGCAGGGACGCCCGGTAAATTTTCAGGGCGTGTCAGCAATGGACGTTGTTTGATTTCCAGTTTTTGCATGGTTATGGCATTAAGCGCTCTAAAGTCCAGCCGGCATCGGTTTTGCGATAACTTAAACGGTCATGCAAACGGTTCGGACGACCCTGCCAGAATTCATAATAATCGGGTTCGAGACGATAACCGCCCCAGAATACCGGCTTGTCCAGCTGTTGCTGATTGGCAACCTGGGTATGCAAATCCCAAAAACGTTGCTGCAATTCCTCACGACTAGCCACGATGCCACTTTGCGGGGTACTGATATGCGCGGCAATCTGGCTTTCGCGTGGACGTTTATGATAATAGTCGGTCGATTCTTCTTCCGATATTTTCTTTACACGACCCGAAATACGAATCTGACGTTCCTGATCCTGCCAGTAGAACAACAGTTCGGCATAAGGATTTTTAGCCAGATCTAAACCTTTTTGACTATCATAGTTGGTATAAAAATCATACCCTGCGTCAGTCGCTCCACGCAGCAATACCGTACGCACATGCGGACGGCCTTGTGCATTGGCTGTTGCCAACGACATGGCATAGGGCTCGTGCAATTTTGCTTCCAGTGCATGGTTAAACCATTGCAAGAACTGCATATGCGGATTCGGATTGACTTGCTGTTCCTGTAACTCGCCTTTTTCATAATTCAGGCGTAGTTCACTTAGATCCTTGATCAGATCACTCATTATCTATGTTCCCGTTAAGCTGCATTGGCACGCACAGCATCTGCCAGGCTGTTTGCAAGTGTGGTGACTTCAGCCAGATCATCGCCTTCGACCATCACACGAATGACAGGTTCTGTGCCGGATTTACGAATCAATAAACGGCCACGGCCTTTAAGCTGCTGTTCGGCTTTTTCAAATTCAGCTGCCAGTGCAGGCACTGAATAAGGATCAAACATGGCATTTAAACGTACATTGACCAGGACATTTGGCAACAGTTTAAAGTCAGCCACAAGTTCATGCAGGGCTTTTTTCTGTTCAACCATCACCGTTAATACCTGCAAGGCGGCAATAATCGCATCGCCTGTGGTGCTCTTGTCCAAAGTCAGAATATGACCTGAAGGCTCACCACCAATGGTCCAACCATTTTCTTCCAGGCCCTGCAATACATAACGGTCGCCGACTTTGGCACGTAATAACGGCACTTGTGCTTTTTCCAGCGCCAGTTCCAATGCCATATTGCTCATTAAGGTACCCACAATACCTGCAGGTTTTTTCGAGCTTTGAGTCGCAAGAATATAAAGAATATGGTCGCCATCAATCAGATTACCGGCTTTATCTACGAGAACCACACGGTCGGCATCTCCATCAAAGGCAATACCCAAATCCGCTTGATGTTGAACCACAGCTTGTTGCAAGCTTTCCGGATGGGTTGAACCACAGCCCTCATTAATATTTAAACCGCTCGGCTCATTGTGAATCGCAATCACACGTGCACCCAGTTCACGGAACACTGCAGGCCCCACGTTATAGGCTGCGCCATTGGCACAATCCACTACAATGGTAAGTTCATTCAGATCCAGATGATACGGGAACGTCGATTTACAGAATTCAATATAGCGACCATTAGCATCTTTAACCCGGATACTTTTACCCAGATTCGCCGTATCTTCAATCAAAAAATCTTTTTCAAGTTCCTGATTAATTTCGTCTTGTAAAGCATCTGGCAGTTTTTTACCTTCTGCAGAGAAGAACTTAATGCCGTTATCAAAATACGGGTTATGCGAAGCGGAAATGACAATACCCAAGCTGGCATGCAAAGCACGGGTCAGATGAGCAATGGCTGGGGTCGGTAGTGGACCTAAAAGATGAACATAAACGCCAGCGGCATTTAAACCTGCCTGTAAGGCAGCTTCCAGGATATAACCAGACAAACGGGTATCTTTACCCAGAACCACCAATGGTTTGGATTTTTTACTATGGCGTTTTAAAACTTTTCCGGCTGCAAATCCCAGTTTCAGGGCAAACTCAGGGGTAATCGGCAATTCGCCAAACTTTCCACGAATACCATCCGTACCAAAATAACTCATCTTTATCTCACTTCTTAGCGGATGATTGATATCACCCATTTTTTTCCTTGAGTCACACTTTACACCAAAATAAAAAAGCCGTCATTTGCATGACGGCTTTTTAAAATTTTAAATCACGAGAGATTAACCCACGCGATAGTTTGGTGCTTCTTTGGTAATGGTCACATCATGTACATGCGACTCAGACATACCGGCAGAAGTGATTTTCACAAACTTGGCATTCTGACGCAGATCTTCAATCGTCGCAGAACCGGTATAACCCATCGAAGAACGTAGGCCGCCCATCATCTGATGTACGATATTACCCATTGGGCCTTTGTACGGTACACGACCTTCAATACCTTCAGGAACCAGCTTCTCGGCACCGGCCTTGGAGTCCTGGAAGTAACGGTCAGCAGAACCTGTCGCACCCGCCATCGCGCCCAATGAACCCATACCGCGATAAGCCTTGTAGTAACGGCCCTGGAAGAATTCAACTTCGCCTGGTGCTTCTTCAGTACCGGCCATCAATGAACCAACCATAATCGTGCTTGCGCCCGCACCAATCGCTTTGGCCATATCGCCAGAGAAACGAATACCGCCATCTGCGATCAAAGGAATCTGATCTTTCAGCGCATTGGCAACAGAATCAATCGCAGAGATCTGTGGCATACCAATACCCGCCACAATACGCGTGGTACAGATTGAACCAGGACCAATACCAACTTTAACGGCATCCGCACCTGCATCAAGTAACGCCAGCGCAGCATCACCTGTCGCGATGTTACCGCCAATCACCTGAACTTGTGGATAGTTGGCTTTCACCCAACGCACGCGTTCGATTACACCCGCAGAATGACCATGTGCAGTATCGACTACAATCACGTCCACACCTGCATCAACCAAGGCTTCTACGCGGCTTGGCGTTTCTGCACCAGTACCGACAGCAGCACCAACACGCAGACGACCCAGGTCATCTTTACAGCTATTTGGATACAATTCAGCTTTACGGAAATCGGTTACCGTGATTAAGCCTTTCAGCTCTTGCTGATCGTTGACCACCAATACTTTTTCAATACGGTGCTGTTGCAATAAAGCTTGGATATTTTCTTTCGATTCGCCTTCGCGAACTGTTACCAGACGATCCTGACCAGTCATGATATTGCTGACTGGCTGCTCAAGATTGGTTTCAAAGCGTGTATCACGACCGGTCACGATACCCACCACTTTGCCATCTTTCACAACGGGTACACCACTGATATTGTTGGCTTGAGTCAGCGCAATCAGTTCACGTACTGTGGTTTCAGGAGTGACTGTAATCGGGTCTTTGACCATACCCGCTTCGAATTTTTTCACACGGCGCACTTCTGCAGCCTGAACAGCGATATCCATGTTCTTGTGCAAAATACCGATACCACCATTTTGCGCCATTGCAATTGCCATACGGGACTCAGTCACCGTATCCATTGCTGCGGATACAAGAGGAATATTCAGGTTAATGCCACGAGTTAAACGTGTCTTTAGGGAGACATCTTTTGGAAGAACAGTAGAATAGGCAGGGAGTAATAGGACATCATCGAAGGTTAACGCGTCTTGAACGATGGTCAACATAACAGTCTCACTGGTAATTTCCGTGCACTATTATAAACAAATATCGGCTTAAATTTCATTGCAATTGCAAAATTATTTTTTTATTCAAGCTTTGTACACGCAGATCTATGTGGGTGCTAAAACAGTATCAATAATACCTCTGATAATGAAGTCCCCTATTTTAAATATACCCCGATCATTTTAATGGAGTGAAAAGCAGAGCCTAAGCTCTGCTTTGGGTGGATTTAGCTGACATATTCAAAACTGTCATCATTGTCGGCTTTATCAGTTTCAATCTGGACAAAGGGCAACATATTGTGTTCTACACGTGCCTTATTGCATTGCTCATCGGCAATCTGCACTTCTTTGCAGGATGAACTGCGCTGCTCATACATGCCGCAGCTGACCTGCTGGCCGATGGTACCATCAAGTGCGATACAGCGTGGATTTTTTTGATTGGTTCCAGCCATACATGAATAGACTGCTGTCACAGGTTCGGTATAGTGCTCAGGCATATGAATACCTTCAGCCCAATAGAAAGAAACCCTGAAATAGGCGCAGCACGCCCCGCAGCTTAAACATGCATCCGGTTTTGGAACTTGAGACAACATTTCTTATAAGTTCTCATTATCAAAAAAAGTTTTTTGGAGAAGAAATATAAAAAATGTTGTTTTTCCATACAAGAAAAAAATTATTTTTTGTGTGAACTATTCAGGACAGGTAAAAACCGTTTCATCCATCAGGTCAGTGCCGCATTCCAATGTTTCAATCCAGTCCAGAAACTGATTAATCTGCTCTTTGCCTATAAATGGTGTGCCATGCTGCGGCACGATCATCTCGATCTCCATGCTGCGTACCATTTGCACCCAAAGACGAATGACCTTGTTATTGCACATATAGCGTTGATGGAAGCTTTTCATTTTCGGAATATGCGCGGCAAAATTTTCTAGTGGCTTGGCGGCATCTTCGACCATAGACGCGCCCATATCACCTGAAAATAAAATCTTGGCAATCGGATCATAAAACTGGAAATTCCCCACCGAATGCAGAAAATGCGCCGGCACCGCCACAATATTTGATTGGCCCAGCGGAATGATTTGACCATGATCCGGAAGCTCCACCAAGCGGTCTAACCAGTTACCTTTCATCCGGTCACTCATAAAGGCTGAGTTTAAGTGCGGCAAGAAGCGCGCCCACAGTTTGGATGCCACCACTTTGGCGTCCGTATAGACCAGCCAGCGCGGCATCGAGGTGATGATATCCGGGTCCTGGTGCGAGGCCATGACATAATCCAGATTGGTCAAACGGGTGTATTTATTCAGCTCCATAGTCAGCGGCACATAGGTTAAATCGCCACCCGGATCAAGTACCGCAGCGCGCTCATGATCAATGATCAGAAACTGGTTTGCCTGAACGCCTTCACCTTTAACCAGACTGGTAAAACTGATGCATTTATGTGTCCCGTTATCAAACAGAACCTGCGATGTGGTGCGTTCAAAAGCCATGTAAATCCCCCAATTTATAATAAAAATAACGTTTTTATACCCGTATAAAATATAAGGAATTAATCAAACTTACAATCAATAAAACTAGCTATATCACACTATTTATCAATGTTTTGAAAGAATTTTAACCATAAAAAATCCTGAGTTTTTAGCTCAGGATTCATGTAACTTATTATTTTATGATTTAAAAGAAATAATGTTGAGCCAATGTTGCAACACCAATCACCAGAAAAATCGCCGCACCAATTTTATGAATCAGACCGATAGGGAGTCTGTTCGCCAGTTTATCACCCAAAAATACCGCAGGGGCATTGGCCAGCATCATACCCAGCGTGGTACCTAACATCACCCAGAATACGCTATCGAAACGTGCTGCCAGTGCGACCGTAGCAATCTGGGTTTTGTCACCAATTTCTGCCAGAAAGAACAGAATAAAGGTCGCACCAAAGACCCCGAATTTTTGCCATTTATTGATACTGGCATTTTCATCCCCGAGTTCATCCGGAATCAGCATCCAGACAGCCATTGCGATAAAGCCAATCGAGACGATCCACAGCAGCACCTCCGGCCCAATCACCGTGGTCACCCATTGCCCTAATACCGCAGAAAGGCCGTGGTTAATCAGCGTCGCCAATAAAATGGCAACTAAAATAGGAACAGGTTTGCGAAAACGTGCAGCAAGCAGCAAAGCCAGCAGTTGGGTTTTATCACCCATTTCAGCCAGCGCTACGATTGCAGTCGACAGTAGGAATTCATACATGAGGTTTTTCTCTGGCTAGCATCCAATACCAATGACTCACCGCTCCTGCTAGCCAAAATCTGCAGAGTGGTAAATCAAAGGTCTTGCCAACAAAAGAAAGCTTGGAAAAGCTGACTTGGTTCTTTGCTATGATGACCATGCTCGGTTGAGCAAATATGTTGACCATCACCCTTCTGCTTTGCGCAAAAAGCGGCTACTCCCCAATGAAGTGCGCCAAGTATAGAATCAAATAGATTATTTTTCAATGCAGCAGCAAAAAACCCTGCCGAAGCAGGGTTTTTCTCTTTACACCCTCTTTGTATTTCTCCCTGAGCTTCAATTGAAATATTTTTCAATGAAGCGCAAGAGAAAAGAGAGTGAATCGAATTCAATTTAGATTAACAGCGTACGAATATCTTTAAGCAGCTTGGTCAGCTTGTTGGTGAAACGAGCAGCATCTGCACCATTGATCACACGGTGATCGTAGGATAATGAAAGCGGCAGCATCAAACGTGGATCAAAGCCTTCACCATTCCAGACGGGTTGCATGGTTGCAGGTGAAATACCCAGAATTGCCACTTGCGGCCAGTTCACCAATGGCGTAAATGCTGTACCACCAATTGAACCCAAGCTAGTGATAGTGAAGTTCGCACCTTGAAGATCTTTCGGCGACAATTTCTTGTCACGTGCTTTTTGACCCAAGGCGCCTAGCTCAGTGGCAATCTGTTTAATTGACTTCTGATCTGGATGACGTAGCACAGGCACGGTCAAACCATCTGGCGTTGCGACCGCGATACCCATATGGATCTCATTACGTAGCAATACTGACTTACCCTCATCGGCTAAGTGACCAGCAAATTCACGCTCTTCTTTTAACAAGTGCGCAACTGCTTTGATGATGAACGCCATAATGGTCAGGCTAAGACCTTCTTTCTTGAAGTTGCCTTTCAGTTCATTACGCCATGCTTCCAGTTCAGTAATATCTGCTGCATCAAACTGGGTCACTTGCGGAATGAAATTATTCAGCGACAACTGTGGAATAGACACTTGTTGCAAACGCGTCAAGGCTTTCTCTTCCACACCACCAAAAGCGCTAAAGTCTGGTAGTTTTGGCAGACCTGCGACTTGAGCAGCAGCGGTGACAGGAGCCACCTGCGGCGTAGTAAGACGCGTTTTGACATACGCTTTCAGATCTTCTTTCATAACGCGCGCATGTGGGCCAGATGCTTTGACATCTGCCAACACGACGCCCAGTTCACGTGCTAGTTTACGCACAGCAGGACCGGCATAAACTTTCGAGTTAGCGACATTCTGCTCTTTGGTCAGCTTGTCGGCATTATCCGACGTCGCGACTGTTTGAGTAGAAGATTCAGCAGGTGCCGATGCTGCTTTTGCAGCAGGCGCTTTAGGTTCTTCTGCTTTGGCTGCAACAGGTGCAGCAGCTGCTTGCGCTTCAGCTTCGATTGTCACCAGTGCAATGCCTTGAGAGACATTTTGACCCAGTTCCACATGAATGGCTTTAATCACGCCGGCTGTAGTGCTTGGCACTTCAACAGTCGCTTTATCTGATTCCACCACGATGATGCTCTGGTCTTTTTCAACCGTATCACCGACCTGAACCAGAATTTCAGCCACAGCCGCCTTGTCTACACCTAGATCGGGCACCTTCACTTCAACATCACCTGCAGGTGCTGCTGGCGTTTGTGGCGCTTCAACTGCTTTCTCTTGGGTTACCGCTTGAGCAACTGGTACTTGAGGTGCTTCTGTCTGTACTTGTGCTGCCGAAACAGCCGTTTTCACTTTCAGAATGACCACACCTTCTTTGATCGTGTCGCCTTCTTTAATCTCGATGGACTCTACCGTGCCTGAAACCGTACTTGGCACTTCAACAGTCGCCTTGTCTGATTCCACTACCACGATACTTTGATCTACCTCGATTTCATCACCGACAGAAACCAAGATTTCACCTACCGTGGCTTTTTCTACACCAATATCGGGGATTTGAACATCAACCACCTGTGAGCTCGCTTGTGCCTCAGGAGCAGCAGAAGCTTTAGGCTGATGTGAAGCCAGTTCCTGTATGATTTCCTGGTCAGGCAATGAGGTCGGGGTATTTTCTGAAGTTTTTTCAGATGCATCTGCTTGCTGTGGTTCGACCACATCAGCGCTGCCATCTTCAGCTTGTAGCTCAATCAGTACCGCGCCTTCAGCGACTTCATCACCCTGACTCACCAGAATGCTTTTTACCACGCCTGCTGAAGTGCTAGGCACTTCAACAGAGGCTTTATCAGATTCAAGTAACACAATGCTGTCATCGATCGCGATCGTATCACCGACTTTGACCAGAATTTCGGCCACTGTTGCCTTGTCTACACCAATATCAGGAGTCGTAATTTGCATGCTTAGTTCTCCTCTTTGTAGTCAGCAACAGCATGTACAGATGGGGTTTCTTGAGGTGCCCAAGCCACTGGACGATCTGTATCAAGCTCGAAAGTCGAGATCGCATCTTTTACCAGACGCGCATCAACTTCACCTTCATCTGCCAGTTTTTTCAGGGTTGCCACCACAATATGGGCAGCATCAACACCGAAGTAACTACGCAAGTTGGCACGTGTATCTGAACGGCCATAACCGTCAGTACCCAATGCTACGAATGGACGGCCATCTGGAAGATAAGCACGGATCTGTTCGCTATAAGCACGCATATGATCGGTTGCAGACACCACGATACCTTCAGTACCACGGAGCTGTTTCGATACCCATGCTTCTTTCACATCTTCAGCCAGCGGATGCAAGCGGTTGTATTCTTCACATACCATACCATCACGTGCCAGTTCATTGAAGCTGGTTACGCTGTAGACATTTGAATGAATTTGATATTCTTCACGCAGAATCTTCGCCGCCTTGATCACTTCACGCAGGATTACACCTGAGCCCAGTAACTGAACAGTGGCTTTTTCATCTTCTTCCAGTAAGTACATACCACGCTTGATGCCTTCTTCAACACCTTTTGGCATTTCCGGATGCTCGTAGTTTTCGTTCATCACAGTCAGGTAGTAGAACACACGTTCCTGGTTCACATACATACGTTGTAAACCATCATGCACGATCACTGCTAGTTCATAACCGAAACATGGGTCATAAGAGACACAGTTTGGAATGGTATTGGCCAAGATGTGTGAATGACCATCCTGATGCTGCAAGCCTTCACCGTTCAGTGTAGTACGACCTGCGGTTGCACCCAGCAAGAAACCTTGTGCCTGTGCATCGCCGGCTGCCCATGCAATATCACCGATACGCTGGAAACCAAACATCGAGTAGTACATGTACATCGGAATCATTGGCAGGTTATTGGTTGAATAACTTGTGCCTAAGGCCGCCCATGCACTCATCGCACCAGCTTCGTTAATCCCTTCTTGTAGCATGTGACCGTCTTTGGCTTCACGGTAATGCATCAGCTGTTCTTGGTCTTCCGGGGTATATTTCTGGCCATGCGCGGCATAAATACCGAGCTGACGGAACATCCCTTCCAGACCGAAAGTACGTGCTTCATCTGGCACGATTGGAACAACGCGGTCTTTAATCGCTTTCTCTTTAAGAAGTGCAGAGATTAAACGTACCATCACCATCGTGGTCGATTGTTCTTTACCATTTGAACCAGCCAAGACCGAATCAAATACTGAAAGTCCAGGAATCGCCAGCTGTTCGCTTTCTTTACGACGTGCAGGCAGGTAGCCACCTAGCGCTTCACGACGTGCCTTCATATATTTCAATTCAGGTGAATTTTCGCTTGGACGGTAGAATGGTACTTCTTCCAGCTGTTCATCGGTGAAAGGAAGATTGAATCGGTCACGCACATATTTCAAAGAATTGATTTGCATCTTCTTGATTTGGTGAGTTTTGTTGACTGCTTCGATTTCCTCGGACAAACCATAACCTTTCACGGTTTTCGCCAGAATCACGGTCGGCTGACCTTTGGCCGCACATGCTTCGGCATAAGCAGCAAAAACTTTGTACGGGTCATGACCACCGCGGTTCAGATTATCAATATCTTCATCGCTTAAATCTTTCACCAGCTCTTTGGCTTCTGGATATTTACCGAAGAACTTTTCACGCGCGTAAGCACCACCTTTTACCTGGTAACGCTGGAAATCGCCATCGACTGCTTCTTCCATCACTGCTTTCAGTGCACCGGATTTATCTTTATCCAGTAGTGGATCCCAATGACGGCCCCACACAACTTTAATCACACGCCAGCCTGCGCCGCGGAATAGTGACTCAAGTTCCTGAATGATCTTGCCATTACCACGTACCGGACCATCCAGACGTTGCAAGTTACAGTTCACCACCCAGATCAGGTTATCGAGCTTTTCGCGACCTGCCAGAGAAATTGCACCCAGGCTTTCCGGCTCGTCCATCTCGCCATCGCCCAAATACGCCCAAACCTTACGATCTTCTTCTTTGATCAGGCCACGGTTCATCAGGTACTTTTGAATATGTGCCTGATAAATCGACATGATTGGTCCAAGACCCATCGATACGGTTGGGAACTGCCAGTAGTCCGGCATCAAATAAGGGTGCGGATAAGATGGCAAACCTTTACCGCCCACTTCACGACGGAAATTATTCAAATGCTCTTCTGTCAAACGACCTTCTAAAAATGAACGCGCGTAAATACCAGGTGCACAGTGACCCTGGTAATAGATCATGTCGCCGCCGAAGCTATCGCTATTGGCGCGGAAGAAGTGGTTAAAGCCCACATCATAAAGGGTTGCGGAAGAAGCAAAACTCGCCAGGTGACCACCGAGATCATCACCGGTTTTATTCGCGCGTAAGACCATTGCCAAGGCATTCCAACGGATCAGCGCGCGAATACGACGCTCCATGTCCTGGTCGCCCGGCATGGCAGGTTGTTCTTCAACAGAAATCGTATTTAAGTAGGGAGTATTTAAACGCTGAATAGGAACATGCTTTGCAATTGCGCGTTGATAAAGTTTTTCTAACAAAAATGCTGCACGCTCAGTGCCCATGTGCTGCAAAACAGAGTCAAATGCATCTTGCCATTCTTGGGTTTCTTGCGCGTCTGTATCGCCATAAAACGCCATAATCTACAGTTCCTAAAAGCCTAATCTAATGTCTTATATGTACCATATTTGAGACCTCAGCAGGTATGGCCTCAGCTGAATGCGATTTAGCAGTACTATTTAGGAACTAAATGATGGGTGACGTATAATTACACAACATAACAAAAAATAGTCAATAAAGGCGATTTATTATACAATCATTATAATAGTTGGTGATAATATGATATCTAAAAGCGATAAAACAAAAAGCCCTTCAAGTTGACTTGAAGAGCCTTCAGCTTAAACGCTTTAAAATGCTTATCGGAGATTTTTTATGTATAGAGATGCATCTTGTTATTCAGGTCTATACTTAAGGTAACATGGCCAAATAAGTAGATGGGTTTTTACGTTGACCGTCTTTTACTACTTCATAATGCAAGTGTGGACCGGTACAGCGACCAGTACAACCAACGTTGGCAATATGATCACCCGCTTGCACCTGCTCTCCCACACGTGCAATAAGACGTGAAGCATGAGCATAGCGCGTTAAATAGCCATTGCCATGATTGATTTCAACGTATTGACCATAACCTGTACCCCAACCTGATTTGGTCACAATCCCTGGACCTGTTGCATAGATTGGTGTACCACTTGGCGCTGCAAGATCAAGGCCTGAATGATTTTCAGCACGGCCACCCATAGTACGGCCACCGTAATTTGAACTTACGCGAGAATTAGGTAAAGGATGAGAAATTAACCAAGAATAAGCACTATTTGCTGCCGCTTTGTTGGATGAAGTATTGGCATACTTCTGAGCAAGCGTACGATTGTTCAATTCAACCGGCTTCTCACGAAGCTGAACATTCAATTTAGTCTGTGCTGGAATATCGATATCATCTGGATGAGTATATGCACCCTGTGCCAGAGTACGCGTCAATTGCTCGATACGATCTGTTGAACCATTTTCTTGATTTAGATTGACTAAATCTGCGAACGCAACCGAAGCCGCTGAAACTGATAAAGAAAATGCCAACAAAATACGTCGCATATGCATAAAAAACCTCTCTAAACTGCTTTAATCGAGTTCCTTGAAGATCTCTATCCTTGATATCCACTAAAAGAAGCGCATAAGATTAAGACATAAATATGTAGGAATTATGTATGTCGGAACCTGTCAACGTTTTTCAACAAACAAGAAAACAGATAAAAACAGGAAACTTTTCGTTTCTCTCATCACAAGTCGCTGGCTGGCAGAAACTTACGAAACTCGTACAACCGCTATTGCCCCAACCGGAACGCTGGCAAGTTGTCTGCTATCAAAATGGTGTGTTAACGATTACTGGTGAAAATCAGGCCATGATCAGTCAATTGGCCTATCTTCAAAAGCAATACATTTCACAACTCTCTCAAATAAATGAATTAACAGATCTCACTAAACTTCAAGTTTGCCTGCGGAATCCTTCGCAAACGCCACCTGTTTCAGCAACACCTGAAAGAGCCTTAAATGCAGAAACACAGGAATTACTTCGTAGTGCTGCTGACTTTATAAGCGACCCTAAGCTTAGCCAAGCTTTACTACGTTTGGCAAGCAATAAAAAGTAACATCGCAATCAAATGTAATAAATTAAAAAGCAAACATTATGTGATGTGTGTCACAGTATTAAAGCAATAACAAAAACATAAAGACACAAACACAATGACTTATGTCACATTCACATACATGATTGGACAATTGGCTTCGTCATCAAATGTTACAATTTCATAGCAGCTTGGATCACTTTTCACATTGCGTAAAAGTTGATTATTCAAGGCATGTCCAGATTTGTAACCATCAAATTTGGCAATAATCTGATGTCCGAGCAGGTATAAATCACCCACGGCATCCAGAATTTTATGACGTACAAATTCGTCCGAGAAACGTAAACCTTCTTCATTAACGACCCCAGTTTCATCCACACCAATGGCATTTTCCAGACTGGCACCCAGCGCCAGGTTATTGGCTTTGAGATAATCCAGATCTTTCATAAAACCAAAGGTACGCGCTTCACTGACTTCATAAACGAAGGTTTCAGTAGAAAAATCGATACTGGCAGACTGATGTTCTTTTTTAAAGGCAGGATGATCAAAATCAATGGTGAAGTTCAGCTGAAAGCCCTCATGTGGGCTAAAAATGGCACGTTTGTCATCAATCAGTGCTTCAACCGGTTTAATAATCTTGACGAATTTTTTAGCAGCATCCAGCTCTTGCAAACCGCCCTGCATCAACAGGTAAATAAACGGACCTGCACTGCCGTCCATAATCGGGACTTCAGAAGCCGATACTTCAATAATCAGGTTATCAATGCCCAGACCAGCGATCGCACTCATGACATGTTCAATGGTGCCCACTTTGGCATTTTCCTGAACGAGGTTCGAGCACATAAAGGCTTCCTGAATCAGCATGGCATCAGCTGGAATGTCCACTGGTGGGTTCAGGTCTATACGACGAAACACAATTCCCCCATCGGCATGGTGCGGCACAAAGTTAATCATGACTTTCTGCCCACTGTGAAGACCGATTCCGCTCGCTTTCACGACACGTTTCAGGGTACGTTGTTTCAACATGCTTTTATCATCTGTTCATCTATAAAACCGCTATACGTTAGCATATTTGGCCATTGATAAAAAACAAAAAGGTGGCTTAAAAGCCACCTTTCCTGTCTAATCCATCTAAACACATGATGTTACATGTTATTTACGCTGTTGATTCTTAAGATAATCCTGAATGCTCATTGGCGTTGGGCGCGAGCTAGAAACCGAAGCCGCCGCTGGATTCGCTGCTGCCCCTGTTTCATGCTGCTGACGCTGAATTGCCGGTACATCATCATCTTCCACCACAGCCTGTGCAACTGCTGCTGGACGAGTTGCCTGTACATTAGTACGTTTGGTCGGTTCAACTGAATCCGCTGCATGACGGGTTAAACCTGTTGCAATCACAGTCACGCTGATTTCATCACGCGCATCCGGATCAAAAACGGTACCGTAGAACACCTGACCCTCATCTAAATCGACAATCTGGTTCACGACATCAGTAATTTCTTCAATTTCACCGAAAGTCACATCATCGCCACCGGTCACGTTAATCAGAATACCTTTGGCATTCATGATAGTCACGTTGTCGAGTAATGGACTACGGATTGCCTGCTCAGCAGCCTGACGTGCACGATTCTCACCACGCCCCAGACCCACACCCATCATGGCATAACCACGGGTGCTCATGGCTGTTTTCAAGTCAGCAAAGTCAAGGTTGATATGGCCAGGACGGACGACTAAATCAAAAATACTGCGTACTGCATTCAGTAGAACATCATCCGCTTTTTTATATGCATCTTTCATTGAAATATCACGGAAGACTTTCAATAGACGCTGGTTTGGAATGATGATTAATGAGTCTACATGCTGCTCAAGGGCTTCGATGCCTTTTTCAGCAGACTGTAAACGGCGTTTGCCTTCAAAGTTAAATGGCGTGGTCACGACACCAACGGTCAGGATACCCATTTCTTTCGCAATTTCAGCCACGACTGGCGCTGCACCGGTACCGGTACCACCACCCATACCTGCAGTAACAAAGACCATATCGGTCCCTTCAAGCTGCTGGCGGATCAGTTCACGGCTTTCTTCTGCTGCGGTCTGGCCGACTTGCGGATTTGCACCTGCACCCAGACCACGGGTACTTTGCTCGCCCAGCTGAATTTTAAATTCGGCTTCCATGCGATCCAATGCCTGCTTGTCCGTATTGGCACAAACAAACTTTACGCCCTGGATATCGGACTGCAACATATGTTGTACAGCATTACCACCCGCACCACCTACACCAAACACAGTGAAACGGGCTTGACCATTGCTATCGCTATGATCGTCTTCGAAAAATTCAAATGAGGCCATGACCTATAAAATTCCTAATTCATAATTGGCAGTCACTAAGCCCGTATACTGCCTTAATCTTAATAAAATTGTTTTTAAGAATGCTGCTCATGCGTTCACTTGTCAAGTACAAGCCCGATTAACTACATCTTCCCAACAATATTCACAATAAAAATCGACTTAAAAGATTGATTTCAAGGTGTCATTAAAGCCAAACAAGGCTCTTTTGACCCGCTTAGCCAATGACAACCGTTCTACATCATCCTGTTCCACAATTGTGTCCTGGGTATCACTCTGACTAAACATCAGCAAACCAGCCACAGTACTATATTGCGAGCGGCGTAAAGCAGCCTGATGTTGTTCGTCTGCATACACCTGAGTCGGCGGATTACCTAAATGCGCCGAGACCCCCATGGTACGGCGAACAAAGCTCACCATTCCTTCGATATGACTAGCATCGCCGGTCAATACCACACCATGATACAAGCCCTGAAGAGCACCGTTTTTCACCAATTCATCACGCACCAGACCCAGAATTTCTTCATAACGCGCCATGATGATTTCAGTCAATTCAATCCGGCTGATGGTTTGTGGCCCATCAATCCCCTGGAACTGAATCATATGATCCGGCTTGACCACTTTCAGGTCGACACAGCCATACAATAATTTCAGACGTTCAGCTTCTTCGGTCGTGGTTTGCAATACTGCTGCAATATCACGGGTCACATGTTCACCGCCACGTTGGAAGGTATGGGTTAAGGCCAAACGACCATCCACATACACTGCAACATTGGTCGTGCCGGCACCGATATCTACTAAGCATACGCCATATTCTTTTTCGTCTTTCAGCAGGCTGGCTTCAGCAGTAGCCAAGCTCGACACCACCATTTTTTCTACACCAATATTGGCACCTTTCAGGGCGCGATCAATATTCTGCATGGTACTGATCGGCAGCATCATCAAATGATAGTGTCCGGTCATGCTATGTGCCGACATCCGAATCGGGTTTAACACCCATTCCGGTGAGTCGTCCAGCTCAAAACCCAGAGGCACAGCACTGACCAGATAATGATCTGAAGTCAAATGACTAGCTTTAGCCAATTCCAGTGCACGCACCACTTCACTGGTGGTAATCGCATGCTCGCTATTGTCGATCGAGGTGCGACCTGAAGCATAAAAGCTTTTTAATTCGGCACTTGGAATAGAGACCCAGGCAGAATGTACACGACATTCCGCCATATCTTCTGCTTCTTGAACGGCATTTTTAATTGCAGTAATAACTTTATCGAGACTGACAATTTTCCCTTTACTCATGCCTCGGTTACGAGCGGTGGCCATACCAATCACTTGGATATTGTCTGGCGCGTGTACCTTGCCAATCAAAACTGAAACTTTGTGTGTCCCAATGTCAATCGCCACAACCGAGGGAACAGCTTCACTCATTATTCACTACTACCATTACGTGTTTGTTAGATTTATGGCTTTAAATGCCTCTATTTTTTAAAGCCGGTCATTATGGCTTTACTGTTACCTTATTCTCAACGCCCGTGTCATCAATGGTTACAATAAAATGTCCATTTACAATTTTAGGCGGAATTGAATTTTTCCACTGGATCGACAATCCATTGCGATAACGCAGGTCAATGGCCGAAATTTTAGACCAGACGGGCTTTAGATCGCTCTGAGACAGATGGCTCAGGCGCTGTAATTTGCTCATGGTCTGATCTTTATCCACAATTATTCTTAAACCCGAATCAAACTGCATAAACCAGGTCATTCGCTCGGTGAGATATAATTCTTTTAGACGAATGCCTTGTGGTAAAAATAACTGATTAATTTCATTATAACGACGCATCATGGTTTCTGCATGGCTCGCTGGCCCATGTAGTAACGGTAATGTCTGATAATTCTTAGGTGTGACTTCAGTGAAAATAACACCACTGTCACTCAATAAACGCCCTGTCCCCCAACGTGCAATCGCATGATGCGGCATGACCCGCACTCGAATGCCATTTGGCCAGGCTCGGGACACCACGACCCGATCCACCCAGGACAATTCCAGGGTACGATCGCGGATCGCTTCCAGATCCGAAGTAAAATAGTTTTCGGTCACAATTGGTGACACATATTGCATGACCTGACGCTGCTCAGCAGCCGAGCGCGTACCTACCACGCCCAGCTCTGCCACGTCACTATTGGTCATGACTTTATATAAGCCCAATATTCCAAAGGCCAGCACCAGCAGCGCAATACACAACAATAACCAGCCACCAAAATTGGTCAGCTTTTCTTTGCGTGTTGGCGGCTTGTCGTGAATTGAAGTAATCGCAGCACGTTTACGGCGCATGGAAACAGGAAGTTGAGCCATATTTAGTGTGCCGAACCGGTCAGAGTCTGTTCCAGAATCGCAACACACAGCTCATCAAAACTGTAACCGACTGCAGCTGCCGCTTTTGGCACCAGTGAGTGACTGGTCATTCCCGGCACGGTATTCACTTCAAGCAACCAGAAGTTGCCCTGTTCATCCTGCATGGCATCAATCCGGCCCCAACCGCTGGCACCGACTGCCTGGAATGCGCGCAAACTTAAGGCTTTTAACTGCTGCTCTTCAGCTTCAGTTAAACCACATGGAATGCCATATTGCACATCATTACGCTGATATTTCGCTTCATAATCGTAGAAAGCGACATCTTGAGGTGGTTCAAGACGAATCACAGGTAGCGCCTGACCATTTAAAACCACAATGGTGTATTCACGGCCGGTAATCCATTTTTCTGCCATCACCACGGCATCATGTTCAGTTGCCTTGGCAATCGCTTCGGCAAAGTCTTCAATTTTCTCGACCTTGCTCATGCCGATACTGGAACCTTCATGCACCGGCTTGATGATCAAAGGCAAGCCTAAAGCATTAACAATGTCGGTCGCATCAGAATCTTTAGTGACAATACGATACGGCGCTGTTGGCAATTCCGAACCCTGCCAAACCTGCTTGGTCTTGACCTTGTCCATGCCGATGGCAGAACCTTGTACACCCGTACCGGTATACGGTACGTTTAACCATTCCAGTACACCCTGGATCTGGCCATCTTCCCCGCCACGTCCATGCAATACAATGAAAGTACGATCATAATTTACCAGCTCTGTGACACTACGCTGCTGCGGGTCAAACGCTTCCGCATTGACCCCTGAACGCACTAATGCCTCAAGTACTGCCGTACCACTGTCTAGAGAAACCTCACGCTCTGCAGATTTACCACCAAGCAACACGGCAACTTTTCCGAATTTTGAAGCATTTGACACGTTTATATCCTTAAACTTTTTTCAATCTGGTCAATTCAATTCAGTCACACAAGATGACTATTTTATATATAAGTGATTTTGTGCAAGTTCGACTGAGATTGTTCCAACATTACCTGCGCCCTGGGTTAATAACAAGTCATTTGCTTGCAATACTTTTCTCATGATCTGATTCAGGTTGCCGTCCGCCGCATCGACCAGAATAGGCTCGACTTCACCACGTAGACGAATGCTGCGGGCCAAAGTACGGCTGTCCGCTCCGACAATCGGTTTTTCACCGGCAGGATAAACATCCAGCAACAATAACTGGTCTACAGTAGAAAGTACTTCCACAAAATCATCAAAACAGTCACGGGTACGGCTAAAACGATGCGGCTGGAACATCATTACCAGACGACGGTCCGGATGACTCTGACGCGCAGCTTTAATCGTCGCTTCGACTTCTTTTGGATGATGACCATAGTCATCCACCAGTTTCACGTCACCGCCCTCAATCGCAAACTCACCCTGAACCTCAAAGCGACGCCCCACACCACTGAAACCTTCCAGTGCACGGCAGATTGAAGCGTCAGACACGCCTTCATCGGTTGCTATACCAATCGCAGCCAAGGCATTCAGCACATTATGCAAACCTGGTTGATTGACCGTTACACGCAATGGCTCACGCTCTTTACGTAATACGGTAAAGTGGGTTTGCATGCCATCTTGATCAACATCTACTGCACGGATGTCATTGTCTTCATTGAAACCATAAGTCAGTAACGGGCGTGCAATCCGCGGCATAATTTCACGGATATTGGCATCATCACCACAGACTACAGCCAAGCCGTAAAATGGCAGTTTTTGCAGGAACTGGATAAAGGTATCTTTCAGGACATCGAAGCTACCGCCATAGGTATCCATATGATCGGCATCAATATTGGTCACCACGGCAGCCATCGGTTCTAGGTGCAGGAAAGAAGCATCTGACTCATCGGCTTCGGCCACGATATAACGGCTGGCGCCCAAGGCTGCGTTCATACCGGTACGGTTCAGCAAACCACCGATCACATAGGTTGGATCCATGTTTTCTTCAGCCAGCATACAGGTGATCAGACTGGTGGTGGTGGTCTTGCCATGCGTGCCGGCAACGGCAATACCATGACGGTAACGCATCAGCTCACCCAGCATTTCCGCACGGCGAACCACAGGAATACGGTTTTCAATCGCGGTTTTAATTTCCGGATTTTCTTTATCAATCGCGGTAGAGACCACGATCACGTTGGCGCCCTTAATATTATTTGCAGTATGTCCGATATAGACTTTAATGCCATTCGCTTCCAGCTGTGCGGTGGTATTGGATGCCTTGATATCTGAACCGGAAACTTTATAGCCTTGGTTTTTCAGCACTTCCGCAATACCACACATGCCTGCGCCACCGATCCCCACAAAATGAATGTGTTTGATACGGCGCATTTCCGGCACTTTGATTAACTTTTTCGCTTGTTCAGCTGGGGTTGTTGGAGACATAGTTTACTCGGATTACAATTCTTGAATTAAACGGACCACATGTTGAGTCGCATCGGGTTGAGCCTGTCGGCGTGCTTTCACGGCCATTTCCATTAACAGCTGGCGATTCAGCATCGGCTCTAATAATGTTGTTAAACTTTCCGGGGTCATCGTGGCCTGCGGGCAAATCTTTGCCGCATTGATATTGGCCAGGAAACCGGCATTGGCCGTCTGGTGATCATCCACTGCACTTGGAAGCGGCACAAAAATCGCAGCTACGCCAGCAGTGGCAATTTCAGTGACGGTCAAAGCTCCGGCACGGCAAATCACCAGATCGGCATCAGAATAGGCTTTGGCCATATCTTCAATAAAGGGCTGTACTTCAACTTGTAGACTGGCCGGTGCATTTTCATAGCGTGCCCGGGTCGCTTCGGCATGGTTTTGCCCACACTGATGATAGACGCTTAATGGCACATTGAGTTGCTTTAAAGCTTCTGGAACCCGTTCATTTAAGGCTTGCGCCCCCAAAGACCCACCAACGATCAGAATACGTAAGGGTAGTCCTGCCTTGTCACGCTCCTGATAACGCCAGGACGGATTTAAAATTTCGCTAATTTCCTGTCGTACCGGATTACCTGTAGTCACGACTTTTTCTTGGGCCGGAAAAGTATTTGGAAAAGCCTGGCACACCGTCTTTGCCACACGCGACAATTGGGTATTGGTAAAACCGGCAACTGCATTCTGTTCATGGATCAGCACCGGAATGCCTAAGATACGTGCGGCCAAACCACCCGGGCCTGCCACATAGCCGCCAAAGCCTGCCACGGCATCGACCTTAAGCTGTTTCATGAATTTCATGGCACTTAAGGTGGCTTTCATAATTTTAAAAGGCGCCAAGGCTTTACGCACAAAACCATTGCCACGCACACCTTGAATATCGATCTGATAAATGGGAATATTCTGGTTTTTTAACAGGCAGTTTTCCATGCCTACGGGCGTGGCCAACCATGAAACCTGTATACCTTTTTGTTGTAAATCTTTGGCAACAGCTAACGCTGGAAACACATGTCCACCTGTACCTGCGGCCATCATCATGACATGTTTAGGCTGTTTTTGCTGAGCTTCGGTCACGGTTTAATTCTTCAATTCAAAAAATGGAGCAGGAAATCTGATTTAAGTAATCAATTGTAATCACAAACCTCAGGCCATGAAAGTTTATTTACTTTATTTCAACAAGGCTTTAATTGTTTTTTTCACGCAAATTTCAAGTTTGGACTCGTTTTATTTATAAGGTCTGCACTTTTCCTTCGACTTAAGTGACATATCATATCAATTTTAAACTCACTTTTCATTATATTATCAATGATCTTGCCCCGGATAGGGCTTTATTTAGAACCCTTTACAGCTTAAACCTGATTGCTGCATGTCCTATCATCGACTAATGAGCTTAGGCTTAAATCCTATAAATTTATAAAACTTTCATGTTATTCATATCCATATATGAATGATGCTTGATGTACAAGCAGATGCTTTAAATGGACGCAGTTCGGATAGATGTCAAAAATATCATTTCGTGATGTATGGATTATCTTGGCCGGTTATCTGGCTGCGATCCATGTCGGTAAACTTTCGGCCGTGATTCCTGTGTTGCAGCAGGATTTAAACCTGAGTTTTACCCAGGCTGGTTTTTCATTAGCGTTGGTGCAGGCCGCCGGAATGCTGTTTGCGCTATGCATTGGCGCCTTCTCGGAAAAAATGGGATTAAAGCGCTGCCTGATCATGGCCTTAATCATTTTAGGGCTGAGCAGTCTTGCTGGGCTTTGGATTACGCAACCTGCCACTTTATATGTATTGCGTTTTATGGAAGGAATTGGATTTTTAACCATCTCCTTGTGCGCGCCTGCAATTTTAAAACGTACCAGCCGCGCTGAAACACTGAATTTCAAGCTGGGACTCTGGAGTTCCTATATGGGTGTGGGTGTCAGTCTGGCCGTATTGATGATTCCTATCCTGCTTGAATATCTGGACTGGCAAACGATCTGGGCCATTTTGGGCTGCCTGTGCCTTATCATTGCTGGCATGATCAAACAATATTTAAATATTGAACCTGTCCTGATAACACAGCCCGACTTTTCCCAGGCAACTAAGGAAAATACCTCATTCTGGCAGATTGTTAAAATTACCCTGACCCATCCTCCCATTATCTGTCTGGCGATTATTTTCGCCTGTTATACCAGTCAATGGATTACTGTCACGGGCTTCCTGCCTACACTGTATGTTGAACAGGGACTGGACTTAAAACGTGCAGGGATGCTGGTCTCGATGGTCGTGCTGGCCAATCTGGGGGGCACTTTTGGCGCAGGCATGTTGCTGCAACAGGGTTATAGACCGTACACCTTATTGAGTACCGGATTTGTGGCAATGCTCTGTAGCAGTTGCTTGGTATTTGCCGCAAATTCCTGGCTCTCATTTGAATTGCAGGTTGTCAGTGCCGTGCTGTTTTCACTGATTGGCGGGATGATCCCAACCACTGTTTTTGCGATTACCCTGCACTATGCACCACGCGCCTATGCAGCAGCGGCCAGTGTGGGTCTGGTTTTACAAATCTCAGCCTGCGCACAGTTTTTTATACCGACCCTGAGCGCTGCGCTGATATCTGCCACTCAATACTGGGCCAATCTTGCCATTATCACCGTCTGCCTTTCGATGCTGGGTATGGTAATGACGGCATTTTTATTTAAGCGCTATCCCCAATGAAAAAATAAAAAAGAGCCTGCAAGCAGACTCTTTTTTCACCTGATTTTGCTTTTAAACCTGATTGGCCTGCCCCGCTTCCAGCACAGCAAATAAATCGTCTGCAATCGAGGTGCCAAACTGCGCATCAATTTCACGAATACAGGTTGGACTGGTTACATTAATTTCAGTAACATAATTTCCGATCACATCCAGCCCTACAAAGACCAGACCTTTTTCTCTGAGATACGGCCCTACTTTTGCTGCAATGGCTTTGTCATTTTCAGTCAGGGGGCGTGCCTCACCTAGGCCACCCGCGGCCAGATTACCGCGCACTTCACCATTTTGTGGAATACGGGCCAGACAATACGGCACTGGCTCACCATTAATCATCAGGATGCGTTTATCGCCTTCGACAATTTCCGGAATATAACGCTGCGCCATAATCGGCTGGGTACCATTATTGGTCAGCATTTCAATGGTTGAACCGATGTTGATGCCATCCTGATACAGGCGGAAAATCCCGGTGCCGCCCATACCATCCAGCGGTTTTACAATCACATCGACCTGTTCCTTTAAAAATTCCCGGATCAGGCTTTGCTGCGAAGTCACCAAGGTCGGAACTTGCAGATGCGGGAACTGGGTCGCGAACAGTTTTTCATTACAGTCACGCAGGCTTTGCGGTTTGTTGATGATCCATGCCCCTTCGCGCTCTGCCTGCTCCAGAATATAAGTGGTATAGACGAAGTTCATATCAAAAGGCGGATCTTTACGCATCAAGACAACGTCATAAGCAGCGATCGACTCTTTTTGTTTTTCGCCAAGTTCATAATAATAGTCGTAGTCTTCAAATACCTGTAACGGCGCGATCAGACCAAAGGCCTTGCCCTGATCGATATATAAATCTTCCTGCAATGCATAACCGAGTTCATGCCCGCGACGTGCTGCTGCCCACAGCATGGCCATGGTCGAGTCTTTCTTCAGGTTTACATTTTCAATGGGATCCATCACAACAAGTACGCGCATGTGTCTCTGCTCTTTTTCAAAAAATGACTTGGCAAGGAGTATAGCTTGTGTGGATTCTTTTGTTTATGGTGATTTTGCATGACTTATTTTGTATAGGTTTTTAGATAGATGCTCAGGCAATTTGAGCTCAAGGGAGGTATGCCATGCAACAGGCCATTATCGGTTTTCACCTGGATGAGGAACAGCATTGGGTTGCAGAACTGGCCTGCGGACATGGCCAGCATGTGCGGCATACCCCGCCCTGGCAAAATCGCCCATGGGTGATGACCGAGCAAGGACGTAAAGAAAAACTCGGGATGCTGCTAGACTGTAAAAAATGCGAAAAGTGCGAAACTGCAACCTGAACCTATGAAAAAAGTAGTATGTAGGTGACCTAAAAAATAATCTTGTCCAGAATTTGCTAATTTGAGTTACTGCGTTTATGCTTTTATTGCTCAAACATGCAGCGCATTTTTTCAGGGTGTACTTTTGCTCATACGGCTCGTCAAACAGATCTGGTTGGTGATGCTTGTGGTTTTTGCCATAGGCTGGAGCAGTGTGTCTGTCGCATCTGCAAACACCATGCATCTGGTTATGCCGTCTGAAAAACGAATCCTCATTGTCTGGAAATGACAAAACCCTCTGCTTCTCACTCGCTGCATAAGACTGATCATCATCAAGATCAGGAACTGATTCAGCCGGACTGTGTCAGTGACAGCACCCAGCAGTCATCAGATTGTCTGGATTGTGGCACTATGGCCTGCCAGAACTTGGTCACCAGCCTGCCCATTACAACGCCCGAGTTAAGCGTGCCTGATCACGGTTATCCGGAAAAAACCCTCCTCCCTGCTTACCATGCCCAGCACCTTGCCGGTTACTGGCAAGAAATCCTGCGCCCACCCAAAGCTTGATCCTGAATTTTTAAATTTTTTTATTCATTAAGGATTAAGTTATGTTGCTTAAAATCAGTCAAAGCCTGTGTCTGGGCTTCGGTCTCATCTCGTCGTCTGCCTTGTTTGCAGCCGTAAAAGAATATCATCTGGTCATTGATGAAAGCCCGATCAATCTCACCGGAAAGACGGTCAAGCGTATCACTGTAAACGGAAAATTCCCTGCACCCTTGCTGGAATTTGAAGAAGGTGATGATGCAGTCATTCATGTACAAAACAACCTGAACAATCAGGATACCTCGCTGCACTGGCATGGCCTCCTCCTGCCTGGGCTGATGGATGGTGTGCCCGGATTTAACGGTTTTCAGGGGATCAAACCGAAGCAGTCTTTTACTTATCGCTTCAAGGTTCGTCAAAACGGCACCTACTGGTATCACGCACATTCCAAAGGTCAGGAACAGGACGGCCTCTATGGCGCATTGGTGATTCGCCCCAAAGCACAGATATCGCTACCTCCACATGAACAAACCGAGCGGGATTATGTAGTGATGCTGTCGGATTTTCACGAACAGGGCAGCCAGCAGATTCAGAACAATTTAAAAAAATCGGCCGAATATTATCAGAACCAGCGCGAAACCGTGGGTGATGTATTTAAGCAGGTGAAACGTGATGGCCTGAAGGCCACCTGGTCAGACCGCAAGATGTGGAACCAGATGCGTATGCTGAAAACCGACCTATCTGATGTTACCGGTTATACCTTTCTGGTCAATGGAAAAACGCCGCAACAAAACTGGAGTGGCCAGTTCCAGCCCAATGAAAAAGTCCGCCTGCGTTTCATCAATGCTTCTGCCATGTCGTTTTTCGATGTGCGTATTCCCCAGCTGAAAATGACCGTGGTCAGTGCCGATGGACAACCGGTGCAGTCGGTCAATGTAGATGAATTCCGTATCGGAACCGCTGAAACCTATGATGTGATTGTGGAACCCACTGCAGCGCATTACCAGATTGAAGCGGAATCGATCGACCGCTCAGGCTTTGCCATTGGCAGTCTGCATCAGGCAACTGATTCAAGTAAAGCCCTGGCTCCGGTTCAATTACCAACACCGCGCCCTCGTGCCTTATTGACCATGGAAGATATGGGACATGGCGAACAACATGACATGTCACATGACACACACAGCAGTCAGACCATGCAGACTGCCACAAGTGAACATGATCAACATGCCCAGCACGACATGCATGCAAGTCATAATGCCATGTCCGGAACCAATCAGCCTCATCAGCCGGTTGAGGGCTGGGCCAATATGTCTACGCCTGCAGGGCACAAAGCCTTGCAATATCAAGACCTCAAAGCCCTGACACCACAACCTGATACCCGCGCAGCAGAACGTGAACTGGTGATTCGTCTGGGTGGAACCATGGAGCGCTACATCTGGACCATGAATGGTAAAAAATTCAGTGATGCCGAGCCACTTCAAGTGAAATATGGCGAGCGGATCCAGCTGAAATTTATCAATGACAGCATGATGGCCCATCCGATGCATTTGCATGGCATGTTTATGCAGCTGGAAAATGGTCAGTCTGCTGCAAATATGCCAAATAAACACACCGTGATTGTGCCGCCCGGGAAAACGGTCACGACCTTGCTCACAGCAGACGAACTGGGAGAATGGGCGATTCACTGCCATCTGCTCTATCACATGAGTGCCGGCATGATGAACAAGCTGATTGTGGCACATGTAGATGAAGATCAAACATCTCACCCTTCTTCACAAAAAATGCCTTCAAAACCAGCAGCTGCTCAAGGAGAAAGCCATGCACATCACTAATCTTTTTGTAAAGTCAGTGCTCAGCAGTGCGCTTACCCTAAGCAGTCTGAGTATTTTTGCGGCAGCTTCTAGCGATCATACAAGCCATGCTGAACATCAGCATCATAGCGGACATCATGCCATGCAAAACATGGCTGATAACCACGCACAGCATACTGGAACAGCAGATGCCTCATCCTATCAACCGCCACCAAAGTTATTGCATCAACAGCAGGTGCTGAGCACGCCACAAAATTCAGTCAGTTCTGCCAGCGCACATGATCATCGTAAAGAACATGGTGCACAGATTTATAGCCAGATTATTCTGGACCAGAAATGGTAGCATAGTTCAGAGAGAAATGGAGCATTCAAGTCCAAGAACCAGGCCAGAGTCGGCACGGATGAAAATAAAATCTTCCTCAAGTTAGAAGCCGACAAACATGAATCCCATCAGGCCGAATATGATGCCAAAGTGTTGTATAGCCGCAATATTTCCGATTTTTGGGATGTGCAGACCGGGGTGCGCTATCGACAGGAAAATTTAGCCGAGCCTTCTACAAACCAGCAGAACGAGCGCTTCGATGCAGTATTTGGCCTGCATGGCCTGGCCCCCTACTTTTTCGAAACGGATGCTCATGTCTATGTCGGTGAAGATGACTTTGTCGGATTAAAACTGGAAACAGAGCGTGACCTGTTACTGACTCAGAAACTGATTATGCAGCCCTTTGTCGAACTGGATGTCATCCTGAATGATCAGGCAGCGAATGCGAAAAAAACCGGCCTTAGTCATGCCACCTTGGGCCTGGAAACACGCTATGAACTGAGCAAAAAGCTCATGCCTTATCTGGAAGTGGGTTATGAATATAGTAAAGGCAACAAACAGACAGCCTGGCAGCAAAGCTCTGATTCTGAAAAAGGCTGGATCTATGGTGCAGGTCTAAGAATGATGTTCTAAATTTTTGATACAGAAAATTATGCAGCTACGGGATATGAAGCTCCATTTATGCCCCGTAGCGCTATGGCACTATACATTTGGCTGACAAAGATTTTTTAAGCCTACGCACTGCATATGCGATGTTTTTCTGCACTTTCCCGCTCATTAAGACACTTGGCATTTTGCGAAAAATTAGTCTTCATCGCCTTGATTTCTACTGTTACTTTTAGCAACCAAAGTGCCTAACATAATGATAAAGGTACTCACGCCGCCAATTAACAGGCTCATCAGCCCCATTTCCAGCATAAAATTGCTATCGCCAGTCTCAGGGGCACCCCATAGAAATTGAAGACGATCGCCAAAAACAAAATTGATTGCACATACAATCAGAAAACCAATCAAGGTGGCAATCAGTAAAGTGACCACCAAGTTCTTCCACATTTTACATCCGACGAACAGGATGATCATGGCCAATCCAACCATGGTGATGATGGATATAAGTAACACACTGTTCCAGTAATCCATGAGACTCACTCGTATTTGGTTTTAAATTAAAATTAAGAAATTCTTATAGTTAATTTTTCCAATTGAGTTTTAATATAGGTGGATTTTTATACATGAGCAATGACGATAACTATCTTAAAGCTACAAATATTAATTTACCCAAAGTTATAAAATACACTGACTTAGTAAAATCTTGCTGAGTACTGAACGATTCTGATTAACATAAAGTAACGTAAACACAACGTTTATTTATTGTTTTGCTTCGCTAAAGCTTAAATGTAATCAATAGAACTAGACTAGCTTGAATTTTTTTAAAAAAGAGAATGGAGCCACTTTTATAAGAAAAATAAATAATAAATATAAAAAACTTGAATATTTTATGATTTAGGCTATGCTGTGTTTAACTAGAAAAAAGCGTTGTTTAGTTAAGCTTCTTTAAGTGCCGCAGTATTATTTATAATCCTCAGTTTTTTCAGATCTTTATTTCAATTCTTGTTGTTTTTCCAAGTTATCCATAGTCATTTGCATGACTAAAATTATTAAAATTTAACAGGTTATATTATGTCTACTACAGTTACCGGTACAGTAAAATGGTTTAACGAAACTAAAGGTTTTGGTTTTATTCAACAAGAATCAGGTCCTGACGTTTTTGCACACTTTAAAGAAATCAGCAGTTCTGGTTTCAAAACTTTGTTTGAAGGTCAACGCGTTTCTTTTAGCGTGGTTGATGGTCAAAAAGGTCCAAATGCGATCAATATCGTTGCGCTATAATTTAGCCCAGCAATAAGAAAAAGCACCTTTAGGTGCTTTTTTTAGCACTGAAGATTCATAATTTCGGTGAAAGGTTTTCTACTTGTCTGTTTAGCTCATTAACAGTGAATTTTTAAGAATCATGTTTCTGAATCACTGCTGTTGTAAGCGTTGCTCTATAAAGAAATAGAAATGAAAAACCCTGGCATCTGCCAGGGGTTTTCCGTATGGGTTCGCTTGGTATAACTCCTGTCTTACCTTACTTTCCTTGTATTTATCTATTGTTATTCTTGTGCGGAACGTCCTGTTCCTGTTAAAGCTATCATAGGAAATTTACACTATTCAAAACAGCCGCAAAGTGCTGGAATTGATGTAAGCGAATGCTTACAAGAATAGACAGAGATAATAAATTTCAAATACTTAGAAAATCGAGCATCTATAAAAAAAGGAAGCTTAAGCTCATTGCTGTCCCACAATTTTTCACAAGAGGAAGCTCATTTGAGCTTCCTCTTGTTTTATGGGTATTTTATCGGGTGA